>JAFQUG010000341.1 GCA_017408625.1 Clostridia bacterium
GATGCTTGAGTATGTCGGTTCGTTTGGTTGATTCCTATGTTGCTCCCTTTATCTCGGAGCATGAGTACGCCTATATGCAGCCCATGGTCTCGGTGGCACACACGATGCTGCATGAAAAACGCAGTCAGGGAAATGCGTTCCTTGGTTGGCTTGATCTGCCCGTGGACTACGATAAGGCGGAATATGCGCGCATCAAGGCTGCCGCGGCGCGTATTCAGAAGAAGTGCGATGTCTTTGTGGTCATCGGCATCGGAGGCTCGTACCTCGGCGCACGCGCCGTGGTGGAGTTTCTCAAATCCCCCCTTTATAACAATTTGAAGAAGGATACCCCCGACATCTATTTTGCGGGCTGCAACATCAGTGCGACCAACATGCGCGAGCTCTTGCAGATCTGTGAGGGGCGCGATATTTGCATCAACGTGATTTCCAAGTCGGGCACCACAACCGAGCCTGCCGTGGCCTTCCGTATCTTCCGCGACCTGCTGGAAAAGAAGTACGGTGCAGAGGAGGCGCGCGAGCGCATCTTTGTGACCACCGATCGCCAAAAGGGCACCTTAAAGGGCTTTGCCGATAAGGTGGGCTACGAGACCTTTGTCGTGCCCGACGACGTGGGCGGCCGCTTCTCGGTGCTCACGGCCGTGGGTCTGCTTCCCATTGCCGTCTCGGGCGTGGATATCGACGCGCTGATGCAGGGTGCGGCCGATGCACGCGCGGCATATACCGATCCCGATCTTACCAAGAACGATTGCTACAAATACGCCGCTATGCGCAATATCCTCTCGCGCAAGGGCAAGGTGGTTGAGGTGCTGGCAAGCTACGAGCCCTTCTCGGCAATGCTGAGTGAGTGGTGGAAGCAGCTTTACGGCGAGAGTGAGGGCAAGGACCGGAAGGGCATTTATCCGTCCTCTGTGATCTTTTCGACCGATCTGCATTCGCTGGGGCAGTACGTGCAGGATGGCAAGCGAGATCTGTTTGAGACCGTGGTCTCGGTGCGCAACACGGGTGTGCAGCAGCTCATTCCGCACGATCCCGAGAACATCGACGGGCTCAACTTCCTATCGGGCAAGGATCTCAACTACGTCAACGAGATGGCGCAGCAGGGTACGCTCTTTGCGCACATCGACGGCGGCGTTCCGAACATTTTGCTTGAGGTTGCGGATCGCTCGGCGCACTCGCTGGGCTACCTGATCTACTTCTTCGAGAAGGCGTGCGCGATCTCGGGCTATATGCTGGGCGTTAATCCCTTCGATCAGCCCGGGGTGGAGGCCTACAAGAAGAATATGTTTGCACTGCTCGGCAAGCCCGGGTATGAGGAGCAAAAGGCCGCACTTGAGGCGCGCCTTGGCAAATAAGCACAAAAAGCAAGCGCGCCGCGATTGTTTCGCGGCGCGCAAATTTTTCCGTCTTTTTTACCAAAAACACTTGAAAAAGAAAAGATAATCGTGTATAATATAAACACAGACGGAAAATGTCTGCTACAGATCATATTTTGGAGGTACTGTCTATGCTGAAATTGATGATTGGTGTGAAGGGTACGGGTAAGACCAAGACCCTCATTGAAAAGGTCAATACCGCGGCCGCCGCATCGCAAGGAAACGTTGTTTGCATCGAAAAGGGGATGAAGCTTCGCTACGATGTGAAGACCCATATCCGTTTGATCAATACCGAGGAGTATCTGATCAATGACGCAGACGCGCTCTACGGCTTCATCGCAGGCATCCTTGCCAGCAATTATGACGTGACCGACCTGTTTGTTGACAATACACTCAAGATCTGTAACGGTGATATCGCGGCGTTTGAGGTTCTGCTGAACGAAGTGGCGGCGCTGCTTGAAAAGCATGATGTAAACGTGTTTATGACCGCATCCATTCCTGCTGAGGAAGCAAGCGAGACGGTTGCAAAATATCTTTAATTAAAAAAGGCCCACACCGTGGGCCTTTTTTATTGCAACAGAAAACCACGCGATAGTCGCGTGGTTCAAAAGAGGCTATTGCCGATGAACAGAAATCCTCCAATGTGATAGAATGAGAAAGACCTGCCAGTCAAACTCAAGAACACATTGGAGGATTTATCTATGAAAA
>JAFQUG010000342.1 GCA_017408625.1 Clostridia bacterium
CCTGCAAGATCTTGACGATGGTGGATTCAAGACCGATCTCACATTCACCGCCGTCAATGATGACGTCCACCTTGCCGTCCAGATCCTGCAGCACGTGCGAGGCCTCGGTAGGCGAGGGCTTTCCCGACGTGTTGGCACTGGGAGCGGCAATGCACGTGCCCGCTGCGCGGATCAGCGCGTTTGCCACGGGATGCGAGGGGCAGCGCACCGCCACCGAATCCAGCCCGCCCGTGACGGATAAGGGAACGCTGTCGCGCTTGGGCATGATCACGGTCAACGGACCGGGCATGAACGCCTTGGCCAGCGCGAAATATAGGGGACAGGTGTGCGCGTATGCATCAGCATCCTCGGGATCGGCAATATGAATGATCAAGGGGTTGTCCGAGGGGCGACCCTTGGCGGCATAGATGCCGGCAGCAGCGTTCGGATTTGTGCCGTCGCCGCCAAGGCCGTACACCGTCTCGGTGGGGAAGACCACCAGGCCGCCGTCACGGATGATCCGGCCCGCAGCCTTCAGTTGTTCGGCTGCTTCACTTGGATCATTTATGGTAAAAACTTGTGTTTTCAAAACAAGCCTCTTTCAAAAAAGTACTATTGGTTGCTGTTTTGCAGGTCAAGCGCGGCCTGCGCGGTCATGAGCGGCCCGATGATGGGAGTCATGTCGCCGTCCACAAAGGAGTCGATGTTAAAGACCGACACACCGATGCGGTGATCGGTCACACGGGATTGAGGGTAATTATAGGTGCGGATCTTTTCGCTGCGGTCGCCCGTGCCAACCTGACCCTTGCGGTCTGCGGCGATCTTTTCGTTTTGCTCGCGGCATTTCTGATCGTAAAGCATGGTACGCAGCAGCATGAGTGCCTTGGCCTTGTTTTGGAACTGCGAACGCTCCTGGTCGCACTCAATGACGATACCGGTGGGCTTGTGCGTCAGTCGCACGGCCGATTCGGTCTTATTGATATGCTGACCGCCCGCACCGCTGGATTTGCAGGATTCGTAAACAAGATCCGAGTCCTTGATCTCCACCTCCACCTCGTCTGCCTCGGTCAGCACCGCAACCGATGCGGTAGAGGTCTGAATGCGCCCCTGCGATTCGGTCTCGGGCACGCGCTGTACGCGGTGCACGCCCGATTCAAAACGGAAATGCGACCAAGCCTCGTCCCCCTTGACCATAAAGGTGATCTCGCGGTAGCCGCCGAGATCGGTGGGATTGGCGTGAATGGGGGAGAGCTCAAAGCCCTGCTTGGCGCAATACATGCAGTACATGCGGTACAGCACGCCCGCAAACAAGGCGGCCTCCTCGCCGCCCGCACAGGCGCGGATCTCCACAATCAGATTCTTGCCCTCGTTGGGATTGCGCGGACGCAGCAAAAGCTTCAGCTGGTCCTCAAGGCGCGTCTTTTGCATCTTGGCCTCGGCAAGCTCCTCTTGCGCAAGCTCCTTCATGTCGGGGTCGCCCAGCTCAATCAGCTCCAGCGCGTCATTCACGTCTCGCTCGGCGCGCAAATACGCGGCATAGGCCTCTATAATAGGGGTCAGCTTTTTGTATTCGCGCATCAGTGCCGAGTAGGCACAGGGATCAGAGAGCACGGAGGGATCTGCCATCCGTGCCTCCATCGCCAGATATTTGTCCTGTAATTGTTGCAGCTTGGAAAGCATCAGTCAAGCGTATAGAAGGCAGCAAACGCCTTGTGCGCGGTGTAAACGTCAGCCTTGGAAACGATTTCGAAGGGGGAGTGCATCGCGATCACGGGCACGCCCATGTCGACTGTGGGAATGTTGTGCTTGGAGATGTACTTGGCAACCGTGCCGCCACCGCCAAGGTCGTTCTTACCCATGTCGCCTGCCTGCCAGATGACCTCGTTCTTGGCCATGATGCGGCGAATGAATGCAACCAGCTCTGCACTTGCATCGTTGGTGGCAACCTTACCGCCGTGACCCGTGTACTTGCACATGCAGATGCCGCAGTTGATGCGGGAAACGTTCTTGGAGTCAAATACTTCTGCAAAGTTGGGGTCATAGCAAGCGGTCACGTCTGCAGACATGCAGATCGAGTTGGCCTTCATCTGACCAAAGTTTGCACCGAATGCCTTTGCGATCTCGTAAAGCAGGTCGAGCAGCAGCTCGCACTGCATACCGGTATCGCCGTCCGAGCCGATCTCTTCCTTGTCTGCAAGGATGACCATAGTGGAGCGGGCAGCATCGGGGTTTTCAAACAGCGCGGTCAATGCGGGATATGCGCAAACTCTGTCGTCATGTCCGTAAGAACCGATCAGCGAGCGGTCAAGACCAACGTCGCGTGCCTTTGCAGCGGGAACGAGCGAGAGATCTGCAGACAGGAAGTCAGCCTCTACAATGCCGTACTTTTCGTTGAGCAGCTTCAGAATATTCATCTTGATCTTGTCGGATTCCTCACCCTCCAAGGGTCTGGAGCCAAGCAGGATGTTGAGGTTCTCTGCGGGAATGGCAGTGCCCAAGGGCTGGGAGTTCTGATTCTGGCCAAGGTGAGGCAGCAGATCGTTGATGTAGAGCACGGGATCTGCATCGTCTTCACCGATGGTGATCTGAACGGTTGTGCCATCCTGCTTGATGACTACACCGTGCAGTGCAAGAGGCGTTGCCACCCACTGATACTTGCGGATGCCGCCGTAGTAGCGGGTCTTGAAGAAGCCAAAGCCGCCGTCCTCGTAAAGGGGAGACTGCTTGAGGTCCAGTCTGGGAGAGTCGATATGTGCTGCGCAGATGCGGATGCCTTCCTGCACGGGCGCAGAGCCAATGCGGAACAAGAACAGCGATCTGCCGCGGTTGTTATAGTAGTATTTGCCGCCCACCTGCATATCCATGCCAAAGGTGTAGGGAACGTAGCCCTGCTCCTCGGCCATTGCGATCGAGGTGC
>JAFQUG010000343.1 GCA_017408625.1 Clostridia bacterium
AGGGTGTGGAGACCCTGGACGTAGGATGCTACTCCCCCGAGTCCTGCAGCTACCCCGATATTGCACACGCGCTGTGCTCCCAAATCCAGAGCGGTGCATACGCAACCGGCATTCTGATCTGCGGCACAGGCATTGGCATGTCCATGTGTGCAAACAAGCACGCGGGCATTCGCGCCGCTTGCTGCTCGGACGTGTTCTCCGCGCGTGCAACCCGTCAGCATAACAACGCCAACGTGCTTTGCTTTGGCGCGCGCGTGGTCGGTTACGGCGTAGCGTGCGACTTAGTGGATGTATTTTTGAATCAAGCCTTTGAGGGCGGCCGCCATCAGCCCCGCGTGGACGCCATCAACGCGTTAGACGAAAGTGTGAAAAAATGAGTTATACGGCAAAAGAAGCTGCCCGCGACGTCGCTGACGTGCTGCGCGCGGCCGATAAAGAGGCAGGCAAGCGCAACTATACCGCCGCTGTGATCGTAGCGGGCGGTAACGGCACGCGCATGGGCACAGAGGTCACAAAGCAGATGCTGGACCTTTGCGGCAAGCCCGTGGTGGTGCATACGCTGCTTGCTTATCAGAATACCCCTTGTATCAAGGAGATCGTGGTCGCAGCGCGCGAGGACGAGATCGATATCCACCAAGGGTTTAAGAAAAAATACGGCATTACCAAGCTGACCGCCGTTGTTCCCGGTGGCGTGACCAGACAGGCCTCTGCCCTTGCGGGTGTAGAGGCAGTCAGCGACAAGGTACGCTACGTGGCCATTGCGGACGCGGCGCGCTGCCTGACCACCCCCGAGGAGATCAGCGAGGTCTGCCGCGTGGCCTACAAGACCGACGCCGCATCTGCGGGCATTCCCGCAACCGACACGGTCAAGGTGGTAGACAAGGCAAGCTATATCGCACAAACCCCCGAGCGTGCGCTCTGCTGGCAGGCGCAAACGCCCCAGGTGTTCCGTCACGCGCTCTACCTGGCTGCAAGCTACGCTGCCATTGAGCATAAGTTCACCGCCACCGACGATAATTCCCTGATCGAGTTTGTGAAGCACCCAGTCAAGATGGTCAAATGCTCAAAGCAGAATATCAAGATCACCGAGCCCGACGACCTTCCCTACGCGCAATTTATCCTTGGAATGCGCGAGCAGGAGGACGAGACATGAGAATCGGACACGGCTACGACGTGCACCGCTTGGTCGAGGGGCGCGATCTGATCCTTGGCGGCGTCAATATCCCTTATGAAAAAGGGCTGCTTGGCCATTCGGATGCCGACGTGCTGACGCACGCGATCATGGATGCGCTGTTGGGCGCGGCCGCACTCGGTGACATTGGCAAGCATTTTCCCGATACCGATCCCGCCTACAAGGGCGCAGACAGCCTGAAGCTTGCAGCGCACGTGGCAGCATTGCTGCATGCGCAGGGCTACCGCATCGGCAACATTGATGCCACCGTCATCGCGCAAGCCCCCAAGCTTGCCCCTCACATCCCCACCATGCGCCGAAATCTGGCGCGCGCGCTTGGATGTGACTATGGCTGCATCAATATCAAGGCCACCACCGAGGAGCACTTGGGCTTCACGGGCGAGGGGCTCGGCATGGCTGCACACGCAGTCTGCCTGATCGAATCTATATAAAGCACGGAGCGAGTG
The DNA here is from genome assembly GCA_017408625.1 of Clostridia bacterium. The sequence continues at coordinate 1,639 of JAFQUG010000343.1, forward strand.
ACAGCTTCTCCGACTTCCCAAGCTTTTCTTTTCCCGGTCATCGCTCCCGTGCGGAACTTCACACTACAGCGTATGACAAAATTCCACATCTTGCAACAGAAAGGAACAAAAATTATGACTTATATCTCTCCTTCCCTGCTGGCTGCCGACTACGCGCATTTGGCTGATGAAATCAAGAAAGTAGAGGATGCCGGCGCCGCATATCTGCATCTGGATATCATGGACGGCGCATTTGTTCCCAATATCAGCTTTGGTCCCGAGCTGGTTGCTTCGATCCGTAAGCACACCAAGCTGATCTTTGACGTCCATCTGATGATCAACGATCCCATTCGCTACATAGATCGCTTTGTCAAGGCGGGTGCGGATATGATCACCTTCCACGTAGAAAGCACCGACGATCCCGAGGCAGTCATTCGCGCCATCGCCTCGCACGAAATGCGCGCAGGCATGGCCATCTCGCCCGCAACGCCCATTGAGACCATCTTCCCTTACCTGCCCAAGCTTTCGCAGGTCACGGTCATGACAGTCGAGCCCGGCTTCAGCGGTCAGACGCTCATGGTTCCCATGCTTGACAAGGTACGCGTACTGCGCAGATACTGCATGGAAAACGGCTTGAAGTTAGACATTGAGGTAGACGGCGGCGTCACGCCCGAAAACGTGGGCTATTGCACAGGCGCAGGTGCCAACGTCATCGTGGCCGGCTCTGCCATCTTCAAGTCCAAAAAGCCGCGCTCGGTCATCTTTGGCATGAAGGAAGCAGCAAAGCTCAATCCGTTTTTGGGGTAAGTACGTATGCCGGACAACAGCGACTGGAGACTGAGAGGACAGGAATCGTACTTGCTGGGAAAAACGCTGTATTTACGCCAATTTCCCATGGAAAAGGATCACGATCATTGCGAGTTTTGCTGGAACAAATTTGCCCATTATCCTGATACTTTACATCAGGGATATACCACTGCAGACAATTACTACTGGATTTGCCCCGATTGCATGAATGATTTTAAGGAAACGTTCAAGTGGACAATATGTAATGAATAAAACAACCCGACAGTGAAAGCTGTCGGGTTGCTTAGTCCATTCAAATAGTAAAAGTATTCGGGGATCGCCCGAATTTTTATCCGTCATCGTCAGCATGAAGGATACCGCAAAGATCAATCCGTTTTTGGGGTAACAGATAAGGAAAAGCAGAAGTCTTTGATCAAGACTTCTGCTTTTCGCTATTAAAGATGTGAAGGATATGACATTCAATAGTTTTATCCCCTCCGTCGCTTCGCGACACCTCCCCGAAGGGAGCAAGGGTTCTGTTGCCCTATGGGA
>JAFQUG010000344.1 GCA_017408625.1 Clostridia bacterium
ATGTATCTCTTCCACAATGACGGTGAATACGAGTTCCCCGCTCCGCCTCACGGAAATGACGGAAATAACGACAATAACGGCGATGATTCGACCGAAAATTCGGGCGATACAGACGAGCCGTTAGGTGAGGATAGCGAATGAAATTCTCATGCACTTCCGCTCGGGCAAAAAGCTTGCCTGCGAGATCTCGATCAACGAGACCATCGACGTGGACAGAGACGGCAATCCCCTGACCTACATTGACGTCATTTCCACCGAGGACAATATGGCAGAGCTGTTGGACCGTGAGATGCAGAGCACGCGTGCTTTGCGTTACGTCAACACGCTGCTTGACGACCGCGAAAGGCAGATCATCGTGCTGCGCTACGGTCTTGCGGGAAAAGAACCCATGACGCAGCGGGAGATTGCACTCCAGCTGGGAATCTCGCGGTCGTACGTGTCAAGGATTGAAAAAAGTGCTCTCGAAAAATTGCGCAAGGCGTTTGGGGAATAAATTTATGGACCGTCGGGGACGCCGGTCCCTACAAAAGAGTTCTTTACGTAAGTACGGGCGATCACTGATCGCCCGCATAACTATCACTTTTTGGGCTTTGACGAAAAACACAAGGTTGCGATATAGCCGAACACCAAGGCAGCCGCCGTGCCGCCTGCGGCGGCTTTGAGCCCGCCCGTGAGTGCGCCCAGCAAGCCCTTTCAATAATTAAATAAACGACACTATAATCGATCATATACTCTTGACAAAGCAAATGAACTGTGTTACAATGATAGAGCCAAACAAATTTAATAATAAGGATGATGGTATCTTTTCTCGTAAGGGAATATTATACCCTTTTTTCCATATGCTATTTACATAGAATTTCGGTAAAAGCGCAAGTTCCAAGTAAGTAGCATGAGTTAAGATACTTTTCCTATTTATTAAATTTGTTTGGCGACAATCGGAGTTTGCGTTTTTCAGAGCGTTAACTGCGGTTGACGCTCTTTTTATTTTTTATTTAGGAGGATATCATGAAAACACTAAAAAGATGCACAATTCTCGTACTCGTCGCATGTACTCTGTTAACCTGCCTGCTGGTTTTATCATCTTGTTTTTGTATACCTACAGATTCCAATCAACACTTAACCCCGCCGGCAGATACCGAACAAGAAGATCCCGGAGAAGCTAACACTGAACAATCCGCCTCGGACTATAACCCTGCTGAACCAATTACTCCAACAAGGATCATTTCAAGCTTTATCGATGGTATTGCCTTAATCAGGTATACCCGTGAAAATGAGAATCAATATTGGGGTATTGTTAATACACAGGGTGTCATTGTGCACCATGATAGAAGTTATGCCGATCCCATAAATATTGGCAAAGGATACTGTATCATGCAGAGAGTGGATAATGATAAAAGTAGCATAGATCTTTTTAATATTGAAGGAGATTTAACCAAATCAGTTGATATCACCGGAATGGAAATTATCGCATATGGTGATGGTTTAATACTGATATACAAAGAAGAAGCATCTATGACCGCGGTTGAGCATTATTATGGCGTGCTGGACTACAATGGCAATTGGGTTCTCTCGATGGTTAATAGCAGCCAATTTTCCACCGAAAGTATTGATTTTGGCAGTTCTAATCGTGCTGAATACGTTGGGCAAGGTAACTTTCTTATTAAAGGCAGTTATAGTTATTATCAAAATTACGCTATTCTAAACGCTAATACCGGTAATCATTTTATACTCCGCGATCCGACTACTGATTTTTATTTCAATGAAAACGGAATTGCACAAACCTTAAGTAACTGGGCTATTAATGACGATGAACCGTTGTATGGTTTACTGAATGCTGATGGAAGTGTCTTCCCTTTTACAGACAATGAACATATTTATCACAAATTGGGAGTTAATAGCAATCACCTCTTTTATTCTCCCGAAAACGATAAATCATCAATTTACATTTACGATATTGTAACTTCAGAAACAAACCCCAAGTCTTATAACGTGTCCCCGGCAACGATCAAAGAAGTCTCTTTTGAAGGAGATAATTGCATCGTACTCATAGAAGGTGTCGATGGTAATACTTACTTTTCGGTAATAGATCATGCCGGAAATGAATTGATTGCTCCAACCAAAGGATACAATCTATATGCAGATAATTCCTGTATTGTTTTCAATGGTGAAAAAGAAGGATTCACAATATATCACAAAAATGGTTCTATTAAGCAAATAAAAAAACAAGCTAGTATAGGTTTTATTGATTTCATTTATGATTTTAATGACGGCATTATTATCACTTACATAGCAGATAGGAGTTACTACATTGCACAATCTTACCATTTTTTTGATGCATCCGGTCAAAAAATTGAAATCAGAGAAAAATAACTCCTCTGTTTAATATATCTGAAAAAACGCGCTTTCCTCGAGAGAGCGCGTTTTTATTATTCTTATTTTTTCGGCTTTGACGAAAAGCACAAGGTCGCGATATACGCGAACACCAAGGCGGCTGCCGTGCCGCCTGCGGCGGCTTTGAGCCCGCCCGTGAGTGCGCCCAGCAAGCCCTGCTCGTCCACCGCCTCGCGCACACCCTTGGAAATCAAAAAGCCAAAGCCCGTCAGCGGAGTTGTCGCGCCTGCGCCCGCAAATTCCGCAAGCGGCGCGTATAAGCCCACCGCGCCAAGAAACACGCCTGCAACCACGTACAGCACGAGAATTCTTGCAGGGGTCATACCCGTCAGATCGATCAGCAGCTGCGCGATGACGCAAAACGCGCCACCGATCAAAAACGCCCACACGTAATCCCATATCCATTCCATATCGTATTCCCCTTTGTTAAATTCCCTTTTTCAGTCTGACCAGATGCCCGATGGCGGGGATATTCCGTCCCTGCTTGAGCGCATCGGGGCTCATCATCGCGCCCGTGCCGATCAGCAGCATATCCTTGATCTCGCCACTTGCGATCTTTGGCAGAAAATATGCTGCCGTGACCACGCCCGAGCAGCCGCAGCCCGAGCCGCCCGCGTGGGTATCCTGGACGTGACGCGAATAGATCATGGTGCCGCAATCTGTGTGCATGGGTGCGACCTCGATTCCGTCAGCATACAACAGATCGTGAAAGATGGCACTGCCCTCCCAGCCAAGGTCGCCCGTGACGATGGCGTCGAAGTCCTCCGGACACGTACCGCTCGCATCCAAATATCGCTCCAAGGTATCCACAGCGGCAGGTGCCATTGCCGCTCCCATATTGGCAGCGTCACGAATACCCATTTCTAAAGGAATGCCCGGCATGGCCTGTACGATCTGCGCATGCTTGCCTTCTTCGCTACCGATAATAAACGCGGACGAGCCTGTCACCGTCCATTGGGCGGTAGGGGTACGCTGTGCGCCGTATTCCAAGGGGGTACGATACTGCCGCTCGGCAGATGAATTGTGTGACGAGGTCACGGCTGCAGCGTGTCGCACAAAGCCCGCACTGACCAATACCGAGCCGAGCAAAAGGCCAAGGGCTGCTGTGGAGCAAGCACCGTACAGTCCGAAATACGGAACGCCATAGTCCAAGAGTCCGTATGCTGAGCCGATACATTGATTGAGCAAGTCTCCCGCCAATATGACATCCAAACTGTCCTGATCTCTTCCCCATTTGGCAAGAGCCACACCAAGCGCACGCCGCTGCATCTCGCTCTCGGCCTTCTCCCAGGTTTTCTGCCCGAATTTATCATCCGCGTCATGCATGTCAAATAAGTTTCCAAGAGGGCCCTCTCGTTCCTTACAGCCAACTACGCTGCCCGCGCACAAAATGCTTGCGCGCAAATCAGACAATCCCTTTTTCATAAATTCACCCCAAAATTACATACTAACAGTATTATTTTCACTCCCTCTTGCAATATGCCCGAAAATGTGTTACAATGGTGGTGGAAATATCTGATGAACTCAGAATTTTTTGGAGGTTTTTATGCTTTCAACACATACAGTGCAATATCATATCAAGGCAAGCGAAGGCCAGACAGGCGGCTATTGTATCCTCCCCGGCGACCCCGGCAGATGCGAGAAGATCGCGCAATATTTTGACAATCCACGACACCTTGTGACCAACAGAGAATATAACATCTGGGTAGGCGAGCTTTGCGGCAAGCCCGTCAGCGTTTGCTCCACGGGCATCGGCGGCCCTTCTGCGGCCATTGCCATGGAGGAGCTGGTGGCTTGCGGCACGCATACCTTTATCCGCGTGGGCACTTGCGGCGGCATCAATCTCAAGGTGCAGGCGGGTGACGTAGTTATCGCCACGGGTGCTGTGCGCCAGGACGGCACGTCGCGGGAGTACGCGCCCATCGAGTTCCCTGCCGTTTCCGACCCCGAGGTGCTGATCGCGCTGATGCAGGCGGCAGACGCGCAAGGACTGCGCTCACACGCGGGCGTGGTACAGGCCAAGGATTCCTTCTATGGCCAGCATTCGCCGGACAGAATGCCGATCGCAGGCGAGCTGAATGCAAAATGGGAGGCCTGGAAGCGACTGGGCGTGCTGGCAAGCGAGATGGAATCGGGTGCGCTTTTCACGGTCGCGGCATCTCTTGGCGTCAGAGCGGGCGCATGCTTCTCAGTGGTCTGGAATCAGGAGAGAGCCAACCTCGGCTTGGACAGCGAAGACGAATCCGCCGAGCAGCACGACACGGACAGAGCCATCCGCACAGCCATCGAAGCGCTCAAAATCCTCATCCAAAAGGACGCGCAATAAATTCGGACGACCCAAATTTTGAAAGTTTTTGATCGACCTTTTTTCAAAAAGGTCGCGGGTCGCGGGCAGCGCCCGCGTCGCGCCCGCAGGCGCGAAATATTACTCGGCGTTTCAATTCGCGAAGCGAATTACTGGTTCTTTTCTTTGCGCCAGCGGTGTCAAAGAAAAGAACGGAAATAGCTTGCTCAACGTAAAAGAATAAGGGAGTTACCTTGATAGGTAGCTCCCTTTTCTGTTTATGTGAGAAAATTGTTTCCGTTCTTTTTGAGCAAGGTGCTGAAAAAAGAACAAAAAACAGCGATTGTCGGGGCTCTGCCCCGTGCCCCGGTCGCTTTTTTAAAAAAGCGACACAAAAACTTTCATGAGTTGGGTCGTCAGAAACTGATTACTTAACCAGGCCCAGGTGCTCCATCCAATAAAGCACGTGAGATGCAAAGCCGTGGTTGCAGCTTGCGTGATCCGCTGTCAGCTCCCAAAGCGTGCCCGTTCTGTCGGCCATGTAAGTAAAGTAGCCCTTGATGTTCTCATACAGTGCCTCGTGGCAGCCGTATCTGTCAAGCAGATCAAGACGCAGATAGTTTCCGATAAACGCGTTGGCAACCCAGATCTCGGGATATACGCCCTTCTTGACGCGATCCGGACCGAAATCGTTGACCAGCGTATTCCACAGCCAAGGATGGCTCTCGGGCGTTGCAATGCCGCAGAAGAATGCGTAATACTGGCAGGCCTCGGTTCTCTCGCCCGACAGCTCAAGCTTTCCGTCTCTTCTGTACATGTTGTCGCAGAAAAATCCGCTCTCGGTCATGCTCATCTTGGCAATGGTCTCTCTCAGCTTTGCAGCCTCGTCCTTCAAGGGCTCGTCACCGTACAGCTCGGCAATGGTATCCATCATGGTCGCATACAGCATGTTGGTTGCAAACGAAACGTCCTGCACAAGCTCATTTGCCTTGGACCATTCTACAAATACCCAGCTCTGCAGCTTCTCAAGCAGGCCGTATTCGTTCTCGAACGGACGGAAGAAGTTGAGCAGCGCGTAAACTCTGTCCTTTGCCTCGGCCACAAGCTCATAGTCGCCCGATCTCTTTGCATATTCGCCAAGCTCAAGTACGTACCACATTGCCCAGTTGGGGATATAGGTATGGTCGTTGTGATCCGAGGGATAGCACATGGGCAGCATGCCCTCGGGAATAAATTCAAACTTTTCGGGCATTAAGAAGTTGGAAAGGAACGCCTTTTCCACGTCGGAACTGCCTGTCAGTGTCTTTTCCACGCGCGAGGTAAAGAAGCTGTCGCACAGCCAGCCGGCTCTCTCACGGGAGGGGCAGTCCATATAAATATCCACGGTGTTCGCGCGGAAGGTCTCAACTGCAGCGTCGTAAATGCGGCGCATCGCGTCGTCCTCGCCCACGAATTTCGCGGTAATCTTGCCTGCGGGGAACGCTACCTTGAACAGTCGCAGTCCCTTGACGGTGAACGAGCAGCCCTTTGCCACAAGACGGATATAACGCATGGTGTAAGGCTCCTGGCAACGGATGCTGTAAGAACCGTTCTCGGCACGCACAGCTACGATGTTGGAGGTACCGTTACGGAAGCAGTTGAGCTGTCCGCCCGGGATCAGCTCGTCAAACAGCACGTAAAGCTCGCCCTTGCCGCAAGCCTCGAGCTCAAATTCGAAAATGCCCGTATAGTTGACGCCCATGTCCACGTCCACGTAGGTCTCAGCGCATACGGGAATGGCAGATGCGCTGATATCATAGGGCTGGGGCTCGGAAAATACCATGTGGGAAGCGGTCTCGTAGGATCTGAATTCCAGCTCCTCGACCGTGTATCCAAAGAACTCGTCGTAGATCTTGGTCACCTCGCGGTTGCCGTACACGGGACGGGTCTCGTCATAAGACACGCTGCCCGTAGCAAACACAGCCTTGGGATACAGCTCCTCAACCTCACCGTAGGGCACGTCACGGTGGATGAACGCCTTTTCCTCTGTCAAGGCAACCTCAACAGGTACGTTCTTTTTCTCGGGTGCAAGATCATAGCACTCCACCATGTGACGCTGGAAGGAATATCTCTGTACTTTTGTCATTCTCTCGTCCACACCCTGTACAGAGAAGCCGACACAGGGAGCATCGGTATATGCGATCACCTCGCCGCCCACCAAAAGCTCGGCGCAGACAAACGAGGGCTTGTCTAAGTAATGGAAGGAATTGACGTTATAGCCCGCGATGCGGATGCAAAGCGCGTTGTCGCCATCACAAAGCAGATCGGTCAACACCAGCTCATCGGCACGGTAATAGCCGTGACCCGCTCTTGCAGGGCCGTGTGCAATGATCTTGCCGTTCAAAAGAACCGTGAACGAGCAGTGTGCGGCAAGTGCCAGCACAACAGGCTTTTCGGATTTTTGAATGCTTGTATGCAAGGCGATGGTGCGGTTCATGACCTTTTCGGTACCGCACTCCCATACGGGACGCGCCTTGATAAATGAATACTTGTGAACGTTCATGTCATTCTCTCCTTTAATTCCATTAATATAGTTTAATCAAAATCAATGCGTATTGACTGACGGATATGCAGATCTGTCGGCTCATGCCCAAAAGCGGCAGAGTCTGCACGTGCGCAAGGTCACGCACGCCGTCCAAAATCAGTACGTCTGCACTGTACACATTGTCGGGAAGATTGTTCAAGCGGATATCCACAAGCCCCGCACCGTTTGAAACCGAGATCATGACCGCGCCTGCGCGGCCACCGATGGAGGCTGCTGCGTCCACGCCGCCTCCCTGCGCGTCACAATACACCGCACTTCCCTGTCTGTACAGCACGTCGTATGCGCGAAAGGCATACGAAGGCTTGGCAGGATTGCCAAAGCGATCGCAAATACCGCACAAGGGCGAAATTTCGGGCTGTGCGTCGTAATAGGTGGCAGATTCAATTCCGAATGCGTTCTGCATCTTAAGCAGCGTTGACGCGCAGAAAACGGCACCGCGCAGCGAATGCAATCGCTCGTATTCCGCTTGCTTTTGCGCGGGAGTCTGCACACCCATATCCGGCTTTGCGCAATTCCACTCGGAAATATGAATGGGCAGGTGCGCCATGTCGCTCTTTTGCAGATAAGCTGACAGCTTACCTGCGCCTGCAAGCGCTGCGTCGGGTGTCTCTCCGTACGCGCAAACCGACACAAAATCCAGCGGCACCTGCTTTTTCTTGCAATACTTGAGAAATTCACGCGCCATCGCGCCATAGTCGGCAAATCCCATGCCGCCGACCTGCAGAGAAGGGTCATAGGACTTGACACCGTGCGCCACCTTTTCATAAAAGGCGAAAACGGCAGCGTTGCCCACATCCTTCATGGCATCGGGTGTTGCCCACACTTCAAAGCACGGAATATTGGCGTGCATGCCGTCTGCCCATCCGTCGTTGTAATGGCGGATGATATTGGTGCAGATGCGCACCCACTTGTCCGCGTTTTCGGGAAAAGCATAGTGCCAGCCGTTATCACTCTCGCCAAAGCGGTACATGATCTCGGCACCGCTCTCGGATGCCGCACGGATCAACGCATCGGTGGGTGAAAAGCGATAACTGCCGGGGTCGTATTCGTCGGCAGAGATATCCGGAAAAATGGCAGAGACGTTGACGTAAAGTCCCGCCTGCTTTCCTCCCGCATCGGCAAAGCGCACCCGCGGCACACCCATCGATAAAAACAGATCCGAAAGATCCGCCCCCGGGGAGAGCGGGCCGTTACACATGCCATGCAGCGGCTTGATCTGCCCCGTGATGGACGCAAAGTCTACCGTGATCAGCTTTCGTTCGGTCATATCAGAACGCCCAGTTGCCGTTCTCGAAGATCTGAACCATCTTGCCGTCGGCTGTCTCGCCAACGATCGAAAGATCAGCCGTGCCGATCATGAAGTCCACGTGGATCATGGAATCGTTGATACCCTTTTCGTGCGCTTTGGCCAAGGTGTACTTGTCGTAGTCCTTAAGGCAATTGGTAAAGCCTGCGCCCATTGCCAAGTGGCAGGCAGCGTTTTCGTCAAACAGCGTCTCGTAGAAGGTAATGCCACTGTTACGGATGGGAGAATCGTAAGGTACGAGTGCGCACTCGCCAAGCATGGCAGCGCCTGCGTCCATGGTGATCATCTGATTTAAGAGATCCTCGCCCTGCTCTGCGTGCGCCTCAACTGCGCGACCGCCCTCAAATCTCAACCAGAACTTGTCGATCACCTCTCCGCGATAGGAAAGAGGCAGGCTGGCATATACCACGCCCTCGGCACTGCCCGCCTTGGGCGAGGTAAAGGTCTCCTCAGTGGGAATGTTGGGGTTGTAGTATTCGCCGCCCAGCGTGTTCTCGCCGCCGCCAAGGAACAAGCCGTCCTCGATCAGGCCCACGTGCAGATCGGTGCCGTTCTCGCTCTTATAATGCAGCTTGACAAGGCCAAGGCTGTTGAGGTACGCGCACTTCTCGGCAAAATTCTTATTGTGCTTGTCCCATTCTGCCACAGCGTCAAGCAAATTTCCATCGGCATCCAGCACGCGGGAGGTATACAGAATGGCGTTCCACAGCTTTTCCACGGCAGCACTTGCGCGCATGCCCGGGAACACCTTCTTTGCCCAGGCTTCTCCGGGAACTGCTGCGATACACCACTTATACTTGTTATCCATGGCGTCGCGATAGGGCTTGATGATGGGATAGCGCATCTGCGCCGCCTTGGAGCTCTTTGCCTGGTTCATGCCCTTCAGACCGTCGGGGTCATCCGAGAGCAGGTACAGCATGGCAGGATTCTTTTCAAGTCTGTACTTGAGTCTTGCCTCCTCGAATTCCTCCACCGTGCCAAGGCTCTTGAGCGAGCGATACTTGACAGCGATCTTGGTCAGAGGCTGATAGTCAAAATCCACGATGACGCGCGCAGCACCCTTGCGGTAAGCCGCCTCGGTGACCATTGCCACAAACTCGGGCTGATCAAGCGAGGCACTGATCATGACCACGTCACCCTTTTTGATACTCAAGCCGCAATTGACAAGCAGCTTGGCATATTCCTTCAGAACTGTTTTTTTCATGCTTTTCATTTTCCTTTCCATGGAAATTATCATCATCTTGTATTATAACATATTCTGCAGGCTTTGTCACTATTTCGCGCAAAAAAATTTGGGCGATCGCACGTGCGATCGCCCGTTTTGTCATATCCTTAGGGTCGTCTTACTTGGTCTTGAGAGAGTTCTCGTAGGACTCAACCATCTTCTTGACCATCTGACCGCCGATGCTGCCTGCCTGCTGAGAGGTCAGCTGGCCGTTATAGCCCTGGTTCAGAGTAACGCCTACTTCGTTTGCTGCCTGCATCTTGAACTGCTCAAGAGCCTTCTTTGCTTCCTTGTTTGCAATAATAAATCTCCTTGTTCGGGTCGGCTTCGCGGGCACTTCCCGCGCGCTGCCCTGTCTTTTTTCAAATTCATCTATCTCAATGGAGTCCGCAATCTCTTGCGTGCTCTGCTATTATTTTGAACGATGATCCGGGATTTATGAATGGCAATTTTTTAGTATTTTTTATTTCGTTTCAGTCGTTTTGTCAAAGCACCAAGTGCCGAGCCTGCGGACGGGCGGAAGCAAAAAAATCGAGTATCCGAGCATACCGCCAAGCATATTGAGCAGCAGATCGTCCACATCAAATGAGCCGATCATCAGCACAATCTGCACAAGCTCAACAAGCAAAATCAAACCGAACAAAAACAACGAGGTGCGCCAAAGTTTTTTCATTTTATCAAATGCAAACGGCAGAAATGCACCCATGGGAACAAATAACAGCAGATTTCCCGCAACGTTTTTGACCACGACATCAAGGTTGATGCTGTCCCGGGCCAAGCGGATGATATACGTCACGATGGTACGAAACGGGATCAGATTGATATGCGCCAGAATATTGCGCAGATTTTGGTGATACCCCGAGACCGCCTTATCCAACAGCAGGATATAAAGCAAAATAGCACAATAAATCACAAAAACCGCCCATGCAGATATTTTTACTGCTTTTTTCATTTTTACCTCCATGCCGCCTGTGGCGGCTCAAATAGTGACAGAAACTTCACCGCGGAGCTTTGCTCCAATAATGGGCACGGACCCATTATTAGGTGAAGTTTAAGCGTGAATGGTTGAGTATAAAGGAATATAACATGAACTTTCACGCTATACTCCTTTTCACGGTTGAAATTTGCCCATTCGGCATGATATAATTAATGACAATAAAACCGCAATAATCTTTCGCGAAAAAAGCACAAATTCTGCAAAAGATTTTGAAACGGAAGTTGTCTTTAGGTATGAGGCGCAAACCGCAAAAAAAGATCACAGAGGTATCAAGTATTGGAGGATAAAACGATCGTTCAATTGTTCTGGATGCGTTCAGAACAAGGAATTGAAGCATTACAACAAAAATACGGCAGCTTTTTGTTTCGCATTGCCATGAATCTGCTTGCCAACAAGCAGGACAGCGAGGAATGCGTCAACGATACGTATCTGCACACCTGGAATTCCATACCCGAGGCACGCCCGGAAAGCCTCAAGCTTTATACGGGCAGGATCGCAAGAAATCTGGCCATCAATCGCATCAAGCATAATTCAGCGCAAAAGCGCGGGCGGCAGATCACCGACCTGCTCTCCGAGCTCTCCGAATGCATTCCCTCCCCCAATACCGTCCCCGGCATTGAATACGAGCAGGAGCTTTTGCAAAGCACCATTTCCGCATTTGTCGCGGCGCTGGACGAGGTCAACCGTGCCATTTTTGTGCACCGCTATTGGATGGGCGAAAGCATTGGCGCCATTGCTGCGCTGGTTGGCATTACCGAAAATGCGGTCAGCTCAAGGCTGTTCCGCATGCGCGCCGAGCTGCGCGAGGCACTTGAGACTGCAGGGTATTACGTGTAAAGGAACGGAGGGCTGAAGCATGAATGCATTTACAATATTGGAAGCCATTGGTGCGATTGACGATCGCACCTTGGAAAGTGCCCTTTCCTTTGGCACGGCAACGCGCAAGGCAACGAGCGCACACAAGCCGCGCAACGCAAAAATCCTTGCGTGGATCGCCGCTGCAGCTTGCCTTTGTCTGATCCTGGCGGGGGCTGTCGGCATCATGCTCAAGGGCTTGCATACGCCCTCGGATTTCGTGGTGGAGAACAGCGTGCTGATCGCCTATACGGGCAGCGATTCGGTTATCGTTCTTCCAAAGGACGTGCAAACGATTGCAGACGGTGCTTTTCGTGATAACACCACGCTGCAAAGCATCAGCGCACCGAGCGTGACCTCGGTCGGCAGCGGAGCATTTGAAAATTGCACCGCTCTGCAAAGCGCAAGCTTCCCCGACGCCACAATGATCGGCGACCATGCCTTCCGCGGTTGCAGTTCACTGACAGAGCTGGGGATCAGCTGCGCGACGAGCGTAGGACAAGGCTTTATTGACGGTACAGGAATCGAGGTGCTGATGATCCCAGAGGTGATCGAGGGACTTGACGAGCTGACCTTTACCGATCCGAGACCCGAGCTGTGGGGCTATCGCAACTCGCCCTTGCAGGCGTTTGCCGAGCAGTACGGCTTTACCTTTGTCGATATCGATGAGAAAACGCAGGCATTTGGCGACTTTACCTATCTGGAGTTCCCCGATCACATCCGCGTTTGCGAATATACGGGAAATCAGAGCGACATCGTCATTCCCGAGCAGATCAACGCAAAGCCCGTGACCGAGTTGAGATACGAGCTGACCGACAACTATGCACTCACATACGAGCGCGTTTCGATCAATGAGATCACCTCATTGATCGCGCCGAGCGTACAGCGACTGATCGTTGAGCCGTGGAATGAAGAGTGGCTGAACCTATACTGCTTCCACAGCCTGACCGTGCTGGACATGCCCCTGCTCCGCAACCTGCCCGACCAAGCCTTTTACGAGTGCGTTTCCCTCTCACAAATCCACCTTGACAGCCTGCAAAGCATAGGCAGCGACGTGTTCTGCTGCGGACAGTTTACGGATCTGTATCTCCCGAATGCGACAAGCATCGCGACCGATGCCTTTGCACAGACCGAGATCCGCACGCTGCACGGCTACAAGGATAGCTACACGGAAGGCTGGGCAGCACAAAACGGCTACGGCTTTGTGGATATGCAAAACGACTATATGCCCGAATATGAGCCCCGGGAAATCGATGCCTCTGCACTGGTGTATCACTCGATTGCACAAAGCACCGCAAAGAATATTCCGCACGGTCAGGTCGGTGTTGACATCGCCCACGACAGAGCGGGTATACTCTACCTACACGTTGAGGACTGGGATACCTATATCAAGACACCGTTGAAGCAATATACCGACTATTCCCGGAACTCAATTGATATGGAGCGCCACACGGCAGCCGTTTGCGGGGATACGGTATGGCTGATCGCGGGAACGCAGCCCTTGTATACGTTCAGCCAAGGCATGTCATCCTTCTCCATGCTCTCTCTTACGCGCGACGGTGGGATGCAGACCTGGACGGCAGAGCTTGGACAGACGGTTCACCCCCTCAATCTCTCGCTATATTTCAGCGACACGCAGAACGGAAAGCTGCTGGTCGTGCATAAAGAGCAGCTTGACTATCAGCTTCTGCTGTTCGAAACCCACGACGGCGGCAGAACGTGGAGCCGCGTGCAATCCGCCTCGCTGCCCGTATCCTACGGCAGTGCGAAGCTGGCGCGCCCCTTTGCAGCAATCGGATTTGTCAGCGATCTCGTCGGATTTGCCTCGATTGAATACTGGGCGGAAATTGAACCCGAGACACGCACCTACCTGACCTTCGACGGCGGCAAGACCTGGAAGAAATGGAACTACCAAACCACGCCGGACGAAATACCCGAAGGATACGGAGATACCGTTGCGCTCTCCTGCAAGGACGGCGTGCTGTACCTGACCGTCAGCGTACAGGGCGGCAATTTGGAAAATCCCTATTATCTTGCGTACAAATCAACCGACAACGGCACTTCGTGGCAGCCGTGTCAGTAAACATTAAGATCCCCCGACCTACAGGTCGGGGGATCTTAATATATGGTGTACTTACTTCGCATACCTCACGCCGGCAAGCGCGTTGTTTTCGATCATGTTTTCGGCATTGTACACGATCAGCACACCGTCGCAGCCGAACTGCTCCGCATAATACGAGAGCGGCTTGACCCCTCCCGCGGAAAGATTGATTACGACAAGATCATAATGCTGCGCCAAAAACGGCACCATGCTGTTAAAGAAGGAATCCTTGAGCACAAGCAGCGTTTCTCTTTGCTCGTCGGTGTTCTTTTTGACGGTCAGAATGCCGTGCGTGCCGTCCAGGAACGCGGAATACTTATCTTTCTGTTCAAGATATTCGCGGTTATAAAAGCCGGAAAAGCTATCACCGCGGACAAAGTCAATATAGGATTTGCCCTGCTCGTTCTGCCCCGTCTGCATGGTCCAATCGGTGACGGTATAATTCTCCTCGCCCTCGAAGTGCCACAGCTCGATCTGATCGGGGCCGACAAACTTCAAGCCCGCGCGAGACCAGGTCGTGCCGTAAAAGCCTTCAACCGTTTCGATGGTGAACATGCTTTCGGGGATGATCTCGCTTTGCTTTCCCCATTCGTTCATAAGCGAACAGTACGCCATATACGCGCCCTTGGTGGTCCAGTGGTGGTCGGTGCGGTAATAGACGTATTCCCCGCTCGCGTATGCGGCCTGCATGGGGGCTCTCAGGTCAAGGCAGCATACGGAATCATCAAGTCCCGCGTCGATATCCGCCCACAGGGCGTCGGCCGACTGCATGGGATAGTTGGTCTGCGCGCCCACCACGTCCAGCGTACGCGGCGGGATGATCACAGTCAGCTCAAGGCCTTGCGCCGCAAGCTCTGCCTGCAGCTTGTTCAGCGCATTCGTTTGCGCGTCAATGCTCTCTTTGGCATAAAAATCGGTGTCGTACACGCGGGTCAGGCGATCGATATACGCGTCAAACCAGCGCACGGTCAGTTGGCCGTCCTTGCCCGGCACAACGCCGTTGTTCTCCCCTTTTCCAAGGGCCAGCTCAGAAAGTCCCTTGAGTCCCACCAGCGCGTCACGCGCGGGAAACTGGTCGGCAAAATACTCGTTCATATCCTGCCCGAATTCACCGTCGAAAAACGACTTCCATGACCACTTGGGAAAGGTCTGCAGGCTTCGGTTTTCCTCTTTGGAAAAATCCTTGTCGGGCAGTACCGCAAACAGGATCAGCCCCAGTGCCAGAGGAATGACAAACAGCAGCACTGTCAGAAGATTGGTGATTTTTTGATGCTTCATGCTTGCCTCCTCTCAGAAAATATAATACAGGAACGGACTGAAGGTGGAATCTACCAGATATGCCGTGCAAAGCACTAAGATTGCCGCGCAAAGCACGGGCGTGGCATACATGACCACGGGCTTGTCCTTGATCTTTTCAAAGATCTTTTTGGGCAGCGGCGTCGCGCCCACAAAGCAGACCGCAAGCAGCGGCAGATAGCGCAGTGCCTCGTAGACGATCACGGGAGAGGCAAAGCCCACCGTACCCGCACCGAACAGCCCCGCAAAGATATTCCAGCCCTCGGACAGATTTGGGAATGCGAAAATGATCCAGCCGATGCCGATCAACAAAAGCGCATACGCATGCGAGAACACGCGCGGAAGCTTTTCAAGCAAATTGAGTAAGAACGCCTTTTCGAGGACTAAGATGACCAGGAAATACACGCCCCATAAGACGAAATTCCAGGATGCGCCATGCCAAAGGCCTGTCAGCAGCCACACGACGGCAAGGTTGAGATACTGCCGCGCCTTTCCCTTGCGGTTGCCGCCAAGAGGAATATACACGTACTCGCGGAACCAGGTGGACAGCGTAATGTGCCAGCGACGCCAGAATTCGGTAATGCTCCTTGAAATATAAGGGTAATCAAAATTTTCGACAAAGTGAAAGCCGAACATTTTGCCCAGACCAATGGCCATGTCGGAGTATCCCGAGAAGTCGTAGTAAATGTGCAAGGTGTAGCAAATGACCGTCATCCACGCGCCAAGCGCGGTATGCTCAAAGCCCGCAGCCTCGGAAAAATACGCAAATGCGGCAGCGGCAGCGTCACCCAGCAGCACCTTTTTGGCAAGACCCGCGCAAAAGCGGCGCACGCCTGCGGCAAAAACGGCAACGCTCTCGCGTCTGCCCATCAGCTGGTCGTCCACGTCGCGGTAGCGCACGATGGGACCCGCGATCAGCTGCGGAAACAGCGTGACATAGGTACCGAACGCAATATAGTTCTTCTGCACCTCGGTCTCGTGGCGGTACAGATCAATGGTGTACGACATGATCTGGAAGGTATAAAACGAGATACCGATGGGCAAGGAAAGCCCCTCGATCGGCTTGGCCACGCCCTGCAAAAACGGGATGAGCGAGAGCGTTTCCATGGTGAAATTGAAGTACTTGAAGAACAAAAGGAACGACAGATTGAGAGCAAGCGAAACGATCATGGCCGCCTTGCATTTTTTCGGCGCGGTATGGCGGTATTTATCAATAAAGAAGCCGCCCACGTAGGCCACCGTGATCGACACCAGCATCAGCGCGATATAGACAGGCTCGCCCCATCCGTAAAACAAAAGCGAGACGACAAAAAGCACCACGTTGCGCCATTTTCTCGGCACGACGTAGTACAAGGCCATCGTCAGAATCAGATATGCAAACAAAAAGATCAGCGAAGAAAAGACCACGGCAAGCTCCTATGCAAAAATTCTATATTCATGGTTTCCGTAAAAACCGGGGATTATTCTAAAGTATAAATATATTATAAAGTATTGCACGGATTTTGTCAACGGCAAGTGTGTCGGTTTGGGGGAAATATTTGGCAAAGAAAAAGGCGTGCAACACGCCTTTTTTCATTTGTATGCATTACGGCAGATGCACAGTCAGCGTTTTCTCTTCTTGGTTTTCTCCCGATTTGTAGACGATCTCGGCATCTCCGCCCGCACTGATACCGGAGCATGAAATCGGGTACTTTGCATCCGGATTAAAATTCTCCAACGGATATGCCTCGGAATACGCCCGTGCATCGAAAATATCCTGTACGGCAACGCTGTACTGCCCTTGATTCTCGATAACGTACATCACGTAGCCCTCGTGCGCTTCTATGACGTGCAAAAACGGTTCGCTGATCTCCCCGCTCTCCACGTTGCAATAGACGGTTTTATCAGTGGAAACATCCTCGGAACACGGCAAGCTCACGCCTATGACACCCATTCCGACGTAATTGGTCGTGGGATATTGCTCCAAATTCTCTCCCGAGATCATCACGTTACCGCGATCGTCATATACCGCATAGCTGTAAAGACCGCTTTCCCCACTGTACTGTACCCGGCAATTATCATATATGCTTGCGTCGTCCAAATCATATCGGGTCACGTCGTGCAACGCGCCTTGGAACATGTCAAAATGTCCCTTGTCGTACATGTTAAACACACCTTCTATGATCACGTATTCCCCGTTATATCTTCGCAATCTCTCACCGTGTGGGGCAAGCTGCTCGCCAAGCTCGATCCAGATCTGATCGTTGGTATGGTTTTCCCACGCCTCTTTGCTTGCGCTGATGTAATTCCCTTCAAAATCGAGATTTCCCACAGCAGTCAAGCGCACCTTGACCCCATGGTACCGCTCGGGCGTGGCGATCAGGTCGATCATGGATACGTCAACGACATAATTGTCGGACAAACTGCCAAAGCCACCGAAAAGCACGTATTCCATGCGCTCACGCATCTGTCTTGCATACGTACCGATCCCACCAAGAGCAAGCAAAAGTGCCAGAAGTAAAGCGATCCCCGATACAAGCAGGATTCTGTTCTGCAAGCGGAGCTTGCGAAGTGTGAGATTGACCCATGCAGCGGTCGGGATATCCAGCACATCGGTCAATTTTTGCATATGGTCGGAGTCGGGCACGGCTCTGCCCTTTTCCCATTTGATCAGCGTTTGTTCGGGTACGCCGACCGTCTCTGCCAGTGCAGCGGTGCTCAGCTGCTTTTGCAGCCTGTAGGCGCGAATCATTTTTCCGATACTTTTCATGGCGTTCTCCTTTGCATATTTCTGATTTCATTATATCATGTGAGCAATGGGCTGTCAAGTAAACCGCCTTTCACCTGTATAGACGTGATTTTTTCTTAAAAGTTTATCTCTTTTGCAATTTTTATCAAAAAATTCAAAATACACGGTTTTTTTGAAACAGATGCGTACGTACCACAATTTTGCTCTACCATATTGCATTTTTCGCCGTTCTGTGATATAATCACTACCGTCTTCCCTGATTTAGGGAGAAAGTTGAAACACGAAAGGAAAAGAATCATGAAAAAGTTACTCATTTTATTGGCTCTTTGCATGGTCTTCTCGGTCGTGCTTGTCGCATGTGAGACTACACCCGACACCTCCGATGAAACCACCGATGCAAAAACCACCACCGAAGAAGTGACCACCCAGCCCGAGGCTGAGACCTCCACCGAGGAAGTCACCACCGAGCCCGATGCAGAAACCTCTACCGAGGAAGTGACCACCGAGCCCGATGAACAGACCACTCCCGAAGAGGAAAGCACCGAGCCCACGCCCGAGCCCGTCAAGGTGATCGCAGCGATGTCCTGGGATACCCTGGCCACCATTCACCCCGTGATCGGTAAGGCAATCATCAACAACGGCGGCGAATACGGCACATGGAACGGCACCGCTACCATTGACACCAACGATACCGCTCTCTCCCTGTTCGGCTGGATCGCATATTTCACCGAAACCGAGGGCACAGTTGGCTACTGCTTCAACGACGGTGAGCACGTTTATAACGATGCGTTCACCTTTACTGCAGAGTCCGGCGTACAGGATCACATCCACTCCAACTGCCCCGGTGCACTCAGCGCATGCAGATTCCAGTTTGACATTCCTCTTGCAGACCTGGGCGCAGGCACTCACAAGCTGTCCGTTTTTGCCAAGGATCCCGCAGGCAACGAGGAGCTGATCAAGGACATTACCCTGATCATTGAGCAGGTTGATCCCGTTGAAGAGCTCAAGCCCGTTGTATTTGACGGCACCAACGGTACTGTGACCGTAGAGGCAGGCGGCGTTTGCAAGTTCACCGTTGAGGGCTTTGGCGGCAAGACCATGACCATTGCCAACTCCGCACAGTGCACCGTTACCGCAGGCACCTATACCCTGCCCGCCGACACCATCGGCGCAAACAGTGAGCGCGTACAGTTCATCCCCGGTCCCGGCGAGGGTTGGGACAGCTTTGAGCTGACCATTCACAACACCACCGGTGCAGAGCTGCAGATCGTACTGACCATTCAGTAATCTGCATTTCCCCGACTCCCTTGCCACGGCAAGGGAGTCGGTTTTTTATCCC
>JAFQUG010000345.1 GCA_017408625.1 Clostridia bacterium
AAAAACGTGCCCTGCAGACCCGCGGGGATGCCGATGCGCAGCATCTTTTTCAGAGAATCCTTATCTACAGCCAGCTTTTTGAAATCAAGATGGCAATCGTCGTCCAAGGTAGCCATGTGATAAAGCACCATGCCCATGGCAATATACTGCGACACGGCGGTTGCGATACCGACACCGATCGCGCCCATATGGAACACGCAAACAAAGATCAGATTGAGGAATACGTTGGCAAGACCCGACAGCGTCAGAAAAATCAAGGGGTTTTTGGAGTCGCCCTTGGAGCGCAGAATGCTTGCCGCGTGGTTATACACCATGGACGCGGGAATGCCCACGAAATACGCGCTCATATAAGGCGCAGCCTCTACCAGCACGTCATCGTTTGTGCCCATCAGCACAAGCAAGGGTCTTGCCATAAAGAAGCCGAAAATGCCCACAGCAATTCCCGTAAAGACCGAGGTCAGGATGGCAGTATGTACCACCCTTTGCACGCCGTCACGGTCACCTGCACCGATTCTCTGCGCCACCACGACACCCGCGCCGACCGACAGACCCATGAAAAGGTTGACGATCAGATTGATCAGCGCACCGCACGCGCCAACCGCTGCCACAGCCGCATCCGCATTATCCGCCCAGTTGCCCACGACCACCATATCGGCTGCGTTATACAGCAGCTGAATGATGCCGGTAAACATGACAGGCAGCATAAACAGGATGATATTTCCGAGCATTGGTCCCTCGGTGTAATCCTTTTTCTTTTCATGGCCGTAAACACGGAAATTCCTCATTCTTCCGCCTGATTTCAGCATTTTTCTCACTCCTTTGACTGTCCGACCGAAAATCACATATGAAGAATATTATAGTACATTTTAGGGGAAGAGTCAAGAGATACGGAAAAGAAAATGCGAAAAGCAAATTGCGTAGGGCGGGGGCTTGCTCCCGCAGCATTCCCCCGAGAGTAATTCTAAACGGGGTGCACCGCCACCCCAAGTGTCATCCTGAGCGAGAGCCCCGCCTGTCATTCTCGAGCAAACATTTTTCGCCAAGATCCTTCGCTACGCTCGAGGATGACAGGCGAAAAATGCGCCGCGAAGAATCTTGGCGGGGCGGAGTCGAAGTTTTGCAGAGCGAAATGTCCGCAAGCGGACAAGGAGTGAAGCAAAACCGCAAGGGCGACGTATGGAAGCGCGAAGCGGGATCTGCGATGGGTCTCCTCAATATCTACTCAGCCTTTGAACTGTTCTTGATGCGTGTCAATCCCCAATTACCTTCCCTTACCGCTCACAATCGAATGCAACTTTTGCAGGCGGCGTGTCAGAAACCTGCGCAGATCCCCCCTGCGGCGGTTTTGCTACGCTGCATTTCGCAGCCATATGCTGCGAAATATCCACTCTGCAAAACTTCGAATGCGCAAAAATCCCAATCAAGATCCTTCGCTTCGCTCGAGGATGACAGATTGGGATTTCTGCTCCGCTCAGGATAACACTCGGGGGGAACCTTGCATTTTCTTGTCCGTTTCCGTTGACATCACACAATAATTTTGGTATAATGATTATGTATGTATTTTGATTTTCGGAGGACAAAATGGCACATTCCGACGAGATTTTTGAGAAAATTGCAAAATTACGCCGAGAGGTAGCGCACCACGCAAAGCTCTATTACGTAGACGACGCACCGGTGATCTCGGATTATGAATACGACCGCATGTTTTACGAGCTGCTGGCCTTGGAAGAGGCGCATCCCGAATATTTCGATCCCGCCTCCCCCACGCAGCGAGTGGGCGGCAAGCCCTTGGACAAATTTGCCAAGGTGACGCACCGCGTGCGCATGGACTCGCTCTCTGACGTCTTTTCCTACGAAGAGCTGACCGACTTTGTTACCCGCGTGCATGCCGAGCTGCCCGACGCCGTCTTTTCGGTTGAGCCCAAGATCGACGGCTTGTCCTGCTCGCTGATCTATGAAAACGGTGTGCTTGTCACGGGCGCGACGCGCGGTGACGGTATAACAGGTGAGGACATCACGCAAAACGTGCGCACCATCTTCTCGATCCCCCTGACACTGCCCCAGCCCTTGACGCTGACCGTGCGCGGTGAGGTCTATATGCCGCGTGCAGTTTTTGAGCGCATCAACCAAAAGCGCGAAGCAAACGGCGAGGCTTTGATGGCCAACCCGAGAAACGCCGCAGCGGGCTCTTTGCGCCAGCTTGATCCGCAAGTGACGGCTCAGCGCGCTTTGGATATTTTCATTTTCAACTACCAGGAGGGCAACCTTTACGCAGACGGTCACGCCCCCGAAACGCACATGGAAACGCTGGATCGCCTGGATGCCTTGGGCTTCCCTGCAATCAAGCTGCGCACCGTGGTGCACACGGCAGACGAGATCATTTCCCACATTGAAAAGATCGGTTCCATGCGCGACGATCTCGCCTACGACATTGACGGTGTGGTGGTCAAGGTCAACAGCCTTGCGCAGCGTCAAATACTCGGCCAGGGCGTCAGCACCCCCAAGTGGGCGGTCGCTTACAAATTCCCACCCGAGAGAAAGCAGACAAAGCTGAATGAC
>JAFQUG010000346.1 GCA_017408625.1 Clostridia bacterium
ACCTGATTTCACACCCGGGGCGGGTATGCACTCATGCTCACGATAACGGTGTGAAGGGCAGAGCCCACCGTTGCAGACTACAAAAATTTCACCTGCACCGCTCCCGGACGACTTGGGCACGCCTTTGACGAACTTTCACCAACCGTTCGCTCTCTGCACAATAGGGTTATGCCTACTACTTCCGTTCTTCGCGTTTGACATATACGGGTAAAGTATATCATGAAAGTGTTTTTTTGTCAACAATTTTGGAGCAAAAATTATTTTTGAAAAAATCGAAAAAAATTGAAAAAAGGTATTGACAAATCGGAAATGATTTGGTATAATATCAAAGTCGTCAACAGACGGCACAATGCTGGTATGGCTCAGTCGGTAGAGCACGTCATTGGTAATGACGAGGTCATCAGTTCGATTCTGATTACCAGCTCCAAAATCCCGGATGCATCGCATTCGGGATTTTTGCTTTTTTACTCTCACTCCTGACTTGGAATTGGTGGAGTGATGATACTATCGGAGGAATTACTATGGGAATCAGAGGCGACAAGGCAAAGGACTTATTCCTGCAAGGCTATACCTGTGCGCAAGCGGTGGTGCTGGCATTTGAGGACGTCACGGGGCTGGAGCGTACCGTAGCGGCAAGGCTTGCAAGCGGCTTTGGCGGCGGCATGGGAAGGCTGCGCGAGGTGTGCGGCGCGGTCAGCGGTATGTTCATGGTGTACGACCTTGTCTGCGGCTACTCTGAGCCGGGGGATATGGAGAACAAAAAACGCGTGTATGCCGATATCCGAGAGCTGGCCGATCGCTTTAAGGCACAGTCGGGTGGCTCGATCGTGTGCCGCGAGCTGCTTGCGGGTGTTGAGACCTCCAAGGGAGGCGATCCCGAGCAGAGAACCCCCGAGTACTATGCAAAACGTCCTTGCCCGAGTCTGGTAGCCCTGGCAGCCGACGTGCTGGACGAATTCTTGCGCGAAAAGGATGCCGTTCACAATTAGTTTACAATATTTTTTGAAAAAAACATGTCTTTCAGAGCATATTTGGGCGTCTTTATGGATGAAAGCACACAAACCACAACACACGGAGGAAAGAACATGAAAAAACTTACATTGTATATTGCGGCACTGCTTGCTGCTATCTTGCTTTGTTCTCAGCTTGTATCTTGTGACATGAACGAGGGCGTTGACCCCGACCAAAAGGAACAGCTATTCAAGGATCTGAAGATCGAGGATACCTTTGAGGATGGAAAGCCTTATCATTTGTACTTTCTGTCTCTTGGCAACGGCACCTGCTCGGTGGAATTCGTGACTACCGATCCCGATTGCACGGAGGATTTCGTGATCGAGATCCCCGAAACCTCTCCCATGGGAGAGACGGTTGTCGAGGTGGATTTCCACCTGTCTCCCTCCAAGCGTATCTGGGATAGCACCGAGCATGCAACCGAGCAGCTGCCGCTGGTGCTCTCGGCACAGGATATGGAGATCATTTGTTCTGCCATGCAGCAAAACGGCATCAAGGCGTTTGACCTCAATAAGTTCCAGGCGTATTATCTCAAGATCGCGCTTGGCAAGCTGGACGAGATCAATCAGCAGGAAGCCATTGAGAATTTCCCTCTGGCACAGCTGGGGGATATCTACGTATTTGATTTGAACGCATCTGCGGCAGAGCAGCAAAAGATCCTGGGCTATCTGACCAATTACGCCGGTTGGAATGCAGAGCGCAAGGCAGAATATGACGCAAAGCTTTTGGAACTGGCTAAGCTGTGTCCGGGTCTTGAGCAGGCCGAGGCTTGCCTGAGCATCCTGCGTTACATGGGAACCGAGCACGTCACAGGCCTGCGTCTTCCCAAGACGGTAACCGTGGTTGGCTCGGATATGTGGCAATACCTGGATCAGCTGGAAAGCATTACGGTGGACGAAAACAATCCTACTGTTAAGATGATCGATAACTGTCTTGTGGATACCGCTACGGGCACGCTTTTGCGCTGCCTTGGAGACGGTCGTGTGGTTGATCAGGCAGGCATCAAGGTCATCGGCAGCTATGCCTTCACCGGCTGTGAGCTGAAGCTCGGAGAGGGTGGCGTCAAGGAAGGCATCCACCTGTATATCCCCGAGGGTGTGACCACCCTGCAAAAGGATTGCTTTGATGGTATGATCATTGAGGACATGATGGTGTTTACCATTCATCTGCCCATGACTCTGGAAACCTTTGAGTCTCCCGACGAGCTGGAAGAAATTTTCGTATATACGTACGCGGGAACACTGCAGGAATGGGAGGAGCGCATTTCGTTTACCGAGGTTTCGGATGATGACTGCTACGTTTACGTCAAGGCGTCGGATCAGTCTACGTTCAAGCAATACTTTATTCCTCAAAGCAAATGATACACAGAATAAACACAAGCGGCACCGCGATTGCGGTGCCGCTCTTATCTTTTTACAGCAAAATATCCTTGAGTGCGCCGTACAGCGCGTCCAGATCTGCAGGGGTTGTATCCATGCCAAAGCTCAGCCGCACAGCCCCCGTTTCGGGTGTTTTCAGCGTGCCATGCCCGAGTGCTGAGCAATGAAAGCCGGATCGCACGCAAATGCCGTGTCGGTCCAACTCCGCGCCCAAGGCATCGGCAGGGATGTGCGCATGAGAGAACAGCAGTACGGGGCCGCGACAGTGCGGAGCGTAGATGCGTATCCCATCAAAGCGGGAGAGCATGGCACGCGCGCGCTCGTAGAGGTGTTTGTCCTGCGCAGCGATCGCGGAAATACCGCGCGCGTTGACCTCACCGATTCCCGCCAAAAGTCCCGCGATGGCGGGGGTGGGCAGTGTGCCTGTTTCGTATCGTTCGGGCGGCAGATCGGGCATCTGCCCCGAAAGCGAAAGCACACCGTTGCCACCCTGCATAAGCGGCGTCAACTCCACGCCCTCTCCAAGAATCAGCGCGCCGCGGCCCTGCAGGCCGTAAAGCCCCTTGTGCCCGGGAATGCAAAGCAGATCGATCTGCATCTGCTTCATATCGATGGGCAAATGTCCCGCGGATTGCGCGGCGTCCACGCAAAACAGCATGCCGTGTCGCTTGCAAAACGAACCGAGAGCCGATAGCGGCATGACTGACGAGACGATATTGGACATATGCGAGCAGACCAGCATGCGCGTATTCGGTCGCTTTTTTGCGGCGGCATCCGTGATGTTGCGCGCAGTGCCTGCGTGCGGATCGGAGGCGGGGGAGAGAAAGGTGTCAAACTCTATGATACCGCGCTCTCGCAGCGCGTAAAGCGGACGAAAGACCGCATTGTGCTCCATGTCCGCGCAAAGCACATGATCACCTTGTCGCAAAGCCCCGTGCAGTGCAAGATTGATGGCGTGCGTTGCGCCTGCTGTGAAAATCACACGCTCGGGCGCAGCCCCGAAGGCCTTTGCCAAGGCGCATCTGCAATCGTAAACAAGCTGCGCTGCAGCGTCGGAAAGTGCATGAGAGCCGTGCCCCGGGTTGCCACCCGCACGCGTCATGCAATTGTAAACGGCACGGTGTACAGCCGAGGGCTTTGGCCACGAGGTAGCGGCATTGTCAAGATAAACGGGCGCGCTCATGTCGTGCTCTCCAGATATTCCCGTACAGGGATGCCGGCATGTCTGAGTACACTTTCCACATTGGAGCGGTGCGCGCTCGGAAAGCGAATGCCATAAATACAGCCGTGCGCACGGAGCGAGCTGTGCTTGATCACATGTGCGCGGATAGCGGCCAAGGCAAGCGCGTCACGTGCACGGGCGGCATGCGTGGCAGAGCCGATCAGCGCATCCGTAAACCCTTTGTCGGGCAGAGTATTTTGCTGCTTGAAAAGATCCGGGTTTTTCATATCATGACCGCCTTTCGTGAAGGGAAATACCCTTCATTGTCAATATATGTCGGGGGCAGGGCGGCGGTGAGACGAATTTTTCGGCTTGCTTTGCGCAAGAGCGGCGCATGACAGTAAAAAGCCTGTATTGACCGCGTGCGAGAGCAGTTGTGTCGTACTCTCGGGCAAGAGCAGACTTGCATGCACGTTTTCGGGTGGCAAGAGGGGAAAGAGATAGCGCAAAGCAAGGCCGCAAAGGGCAGCAGCCAATATGCCCTGTGCAAGCTTTGCGAGAAAGTAAGGCAAAAAGCGAAAGCCTCTGCCATGACACACGGTCATGATCTGACACATGACCGAGATTCCCGAAAAGCAGGAAAGCGCGGCACACAGCATGGCGGCTTGCGTGGGATCTCCGATCTTGGCAGCACGGGCGATCCCGCCGGACATTTCAACCGCACCGTAAAGCAGTGCACCGAGTGGTGCGGGAAGCGGCAGGCGCGTGCAAACGCTTTCTAAAGCACCCAGGATCGCCGAGAAAAACAGTACGTAAGCGCACACAGCCAGCATGCTTTGTGCGGCACCGGTGACGGCATTGGTAAACACGTCTGCTCCAAGCCGTACCGGCTGTGGCTTTGGCTGCGGGGCGTTGCTTTTGTCGGGCATGATCAGGCGCGTGATAAAAGCGGTCAGTAGTGCGCATAAAATGGAAATGCCGTACAGCAAAATCCCCAGCCTTCGACTGCCAAGCAGCGAGACGCCCACTGCGCTGACCATGTAAGCCGAGCTTGGATTGTTGATAAAGGTTAAAAGACGGGTGCATTGCCGAGAGGTCAGTGCGCCCTTGTCGTACAGTGCCGCCATGCTGCGCGCCCCTGTGGGAAAGCCGCAAAGCGCGCCCAGCAAGATGGGGCAGGCGGCAGCTCCCGGCACACCAAGCAGTTTTTGCAGGGGCTTTGAGAGCAGCTGCCCCAATGCTGCCGCACCGCCGCAGCCAACCAGCAGCTCAGAGGCCACCATGAAGGGAAAGAGTGCGGGGATAACTGTTTTTCCGCAAAGCACAAGTCCCGATTTGATCGATTCGACGGCACTGTCCGCGCAAAACAGCAACAGCAGAATGCATCCCGTTCCCAGAATCGAAAAGCCAAGCCTTCCCGCGCTTACGGCGGGCAGGCGTTTTGTTTTGTTCATACACCCTCCAATGACTTCATATAATAAAGCGTATTACAATATAGCGACGTTGGGGGAAAATATGCACAGACCAAAAAAAGGGGACAAGATGGGAGCTGCGGAATGGCTGGAGAAAAAATTCGATATCTCCCCCGATCTTGTAAGCGGTATTCGCATTGAGATCCGCGGACAAAATCGACTCTTGCTTGAGGGATGCCGAAAAATTCTCAAATACGGTGAGGAGGAAATGCTGCTTGATCTTGGCAAGGTGCGCCTACGCGTGCGCGGGAAGCGGCTTTGGTGCACCTCGTTTGTCTCGGGGGCTTTGGGCGTGGGCGGACAGATCACCTCGGTTTCGTTTGAGGAGGAGCACGCATGAATCCGGCATATTTCATTCTTGGCTACTCCGTTTTATGCATCCCGCGTGCGCATACCGAAGCGGTGCTGAATCTTTGCATGCATGACGGAATTGTTTATCTTAATGGCGGTAGTGACGGTGAGCACCTGCGACTTTGCGTGCGCAATCCTTATGCCTTACGCCTTTGCCGACTTATGACAGCGGCAGGCCTGCCGTATGACGTGCAAAAAAAAGGCGGCTTGCCGCAAAAGTTGCTCCGCTTACTGGGTCGCCCCGGACTTTTGGCGGGGGCGTTGTGTGCGCTGTGTATCGTGGTGGCCTCCGAGTGCTTTGTGTTTGATATTCGCGTGATCGGCAATGAGACGCTGACCGACGCGACCGTCAAGCAGTTGCTTGCCGCGCAGGGCTTTGGGCCGGGTACGTTCATTCCGTCGGTGGATACAGACAAGCTGGAAAACCGTGTTATGCTCGCTTCGGACAGGATCGCGTGGCTGTCGGTCAATATCCGCGGAAACGTGGCAAGCGTGGAGCTGGTCGAGCAAAGACTGCCCGATGAGCGTCCCGTGCTGAAGCCCGCGCATGTGGTGGCGGGGCAGAGCGGAGAGGTGGTGGCGGTTGAACTGTATCGCGGCAATGTACTTGCATCAGCAGGGCAACAGGTCAAAAAAGGGGAGATATTGATCGCGGGAGTATACGACAGTCAGACCACGGGATTTCGCTTTACCAGGGCGTCCGGCAAGGTGCTTGCCAGAACTGTGACTGAATTTGAGGTGGAAATTCCGTATGAGTATGAGAAAAAAGTGTACACAGGCGAGGTTTTGGAGAAAAAATCAATAAATTTTTTCTCTTTTTCCATAAAAGTTTTCCAAAGTACTGGAAATTGGGGTGCAGTTTGTGATAAAATAGATATAGTGTATAACTGTAGCCCTTGGCCGGGCGTGGATCTGCCGTTGTATTTGCATACCGAGCGGTATTTTCCCTATACTCATGTTACAGAGCAGCGCGATGCCGAGACCGCCCTTGCGCTGGCGCACAGGGAATTGTCTGCGCAGATCGCAGATGCACTGCAGGGTGGCGAGCTGCTTGACAAGCGCATCCGCACCGAAATCGGGGAAGAGAGCGTGGTGCTGCATGCCACCGTGACTTGCATTACGGATATTGCCGCGGTGCAGGAATTTGAAATCGATTTGAAAAATCACAACAAGGATTGAAATATGGAACAGAGAATTATCAAGGTAGCCTCATCCGAGGACACCGCTGCCATTTTCGGCAGCTACGATACCAACGTCCGCGCCGTGGAGCAGACCTTTGGCGTGCAGGTGCGCAATCGCGCGACCGATGACGGAGGCGACAGCATCATCATTGCGGGCGAGGATCGCGAGCAGGTCAACAAGGGTGCTGCCGTGATCGAATACCTGGCAAGCATGATCAGATACAGCCAGCTCTCCGAGCAGAGTGTGCGATACGTCATTGACATGGTGGACAGCGGCAAGGGACGCGAGCTTGCAGAGCTTGGCGACGATTGCATTTGTGTGACCACCAAGGGAAAGCCCATCAAGGCAAAGACTGTGGGGCAGAAGCAGTACGTGGACGCTATCCGCAAAAATACCATCATTCTGGGCGTCGGTCCTGCGGGCACGGGTAAGACCTTCCTGGCCGTTGCCATGGCGGTCAAGGCGTTGCGCGACAGACAGGTCTCTCGCATCATTCTGACCCGCCCCGCCATCGAGGCAGGTGAGAAGCTGGGCTTTTTGCCGGGCGACCTGCAAAGCAAGATTGACCCCTATCTGCGTCCGCTTTACGATGCGCTCTTTGAGATGCTGGGCCCCGAAAACTACCAGCGACAGGTGGAGAAGGGTATTATCGAGGTAGCCCCTCTGGCATATATGCGCGGACGCACGCTGGATGATTCGTTTATCATTCTGGATGAGGCGCAGAACGCAACGCCCGAGCAGATGAAAATGTTCCTGACCCGTCTTGGCTTCCGCTCTAAAATGGTGGTCACGGGTGACCTGACGCAGACCGACCTGCCCTCGGGACAGAAATCGGGACTTGCAGAGGTGGTCAGGATTTTGGACGGCATTGACGATATTGCGCTGCACCGCTTCACCGAAAAGGATGTGGTGCGCCACCGACTTGTGCAAAAGATCATTCTTGCATATGAAAAATACGATAGAGAAAAGCACGAGACCCGCGAAAAACAAAAGAAATATCATCACAGCAAAAGAGAGGAACACGACAAATGAGACGCAAAATGCTTTTGAAGATCTATTTTGAAAACGAGCAGGAGCTCCTGCCCATCACATACAAGCTCAAAATCCTGCTTCGCCGCGCCATTGAGGCGACCTTGGATTACGAGCAGTTCTGCAACGGCTGTGAGGTCTCGCTGACCTTTACCGACAACGAGGGCATTCGCGAGCTCAATAGCAAGTTCAGACAGATCGACCGCGAGACCGACGTGCTGTCCTTCCCGCTCTTTGATTACGAGGGCGAGGCGGACGAGCCTGTCTTGGACGAGATCCGCAATAACCTTGGCGATATTGTCATCTCCTTGGAAAAGGCACAGGCGCAGGCCGAGGAATACGGTCATTCCTACGAGCGCGAGGTCGCGTTCCTTTGCGTGCACTCCATGCTGCATCTGCTGGGCTACGATCACGAGCGCAGCGAGTCGGATGATTTAGATATGAGATACAGACAATCCGAGATCATGAAGCTGTTAGGTCTGGAGGTACATAACGCATGATGGACGGACAAGAGCCCGAAAAGAGGGAAAACCCCTATAAGAAGCAGAACCCTTATAAAAAGCAGAAGAAACAAAGAGAGGATCTTCCGCCCGAGGAGCAGATCGCGGGCAAAACCGAGAATTTCGTCACGGCAAACGTCAAGCTGATCACCTTCCTTGTTTGCTTGGCCGTGTTTTTGGTCTTTCTCGGACCGATCAGTATCTGGCAGATCTCGGAATGGGTCAATGCCGCAGAGCAAAAGGCTCTGGAGGAAAGCTATATCCCCATGGACGCGCTGCTCAAGATTGCCGATAAGGGCACGGATGCACATTGGCGCGATTTCCGTGCATTTGGCAAGAGCGAGACGGTTGCAGAGGCGGACGGCTTTGTCACCTGGCGTCTTGAGGTCAAGGGTGAGCCCTTTGCCGTGGTGGTCGGCGGACCAACAAAATCGCAGAATCCGCAGTATATCAAGGTTTATTGCCTGAGGACGGGCGAGAGTGCCGACCTTTACAAGGATGATATTGCCGCGTTTATTGAAGCACATCGGAATATTGAAGAATAAAAGGATCAGATTATGAGAAAAACAGGATTTATCGCAATTGTGGGCAGACCCAACGTGGGCAAGTCCACGCTGATCAACGCAATACTTGGCGAAAAGGTGGCCATTGTGTCCTCCAAGCCGCAGACCACGCGTAACCGCATCACGGGGATTCACACCGTGGGGCAGGATCAGTACGTATTTATCGATACCCCCGGCATCCACCGTCCGCAGAATCAGCTGGGCGACTATATGGTCAAGGAGGCCAACAACACCATGTACGAGGCGGATGCCGTGATCATGGTGGTTGATACCGGCAAGGAGATCACCCGCGTGGAGGAGGATATCATCGCGTATCTCAAAAAGAGCGGTGTGCCTTGCGTGCTGGCACTCAACAAGATCGATATGTATAACCGCGAGATTATTGCAAAGACCATTGCAGCCTATGCGGACAAGCATGCCTTTTCCGCCGTTGTGCCGATCTGCGCCAAGAATGGCAAGGGAGTTAAAGAGGTGTTGGACGAGTGCAAGCCCTTCCTGACCGAGTCTCCCTGGTATTTCCCCGAGGACATTGCCACCGACCAGCCCGAGAGACAGGTGGCGGCCGAGCTGATCCGTGAAAAGCTGTTGCGAACGCTCAATAAGGAGGTGCCGCACGGCATTGCGGTCGTGATTGACAAATTTGAGGATCAGCGCACCTTGGTCAGCATTTACGCGACCATTTATTGCGAAAAGGCCTCGCACAAGGGCATTATCATCGGCAAGAACGGTGAGGAGCTCAAGAGAGTCAGCACCTATGCGCGTGAGGATCTCGAGGCACTGCTTGGCACCAAGGTCTATCTCAATCTTTGGGTCAAGGTCAAGGAAAACTGGCGCGAAAGCGCGGCAGCCGTTTCCAATTTCGGGTATAAGCCGGAATAAGTATTGAAGGTTTTGATCAAACTTTTCCAAAAGTTTGCGCAGGTGGAGGGCGCGAAGCCCTCCTCGCCTCCGCAGAGGCGAAGAATCTTGTAATGCCGTTTTAATTTGCGAAGCAAATACGTTCTTATTTTGCGGCTACTCCGTCAAAAAAGAACGGAGAAAAGTGTCTCAGCGTAATCCACTATTTTTTAAGCAAGAGCTGAGAACTCTGTTGCACGAGCAAAAATAATGAAAGGAGAGCACAACCATGCAAATGAGCACCGACGGACTTGTCACACGCGTGCAAAATACGGGCGACCACGACAAGCTTTTGCAGATCCTGACCGCAGAGCACGGCAGAATTTCGGTCATGGTCAAGGGCGGAAAATCGCTCAAAAACCCTGCTATGGCGTGCTCTCAGCTGTTTACGTACGGCAATTTTGAGCTATACCGCAAGGGCGACTTTTACTGGCTGCGGCAGGGAAGCGTGCTCAACGCCTTTTACGAGCTTTCCGCAGACATTGTGCGCATGAGCCTTGGCGTGTATCTTTGCGACGTGGCCAACGAGCTCTCAGACCGCGACGAGCCCGCCCCCGAGCTTTTGCGCATGCTGCTCAATTCGCTTTATCTGATCGGCCGTGGCAAAAAGCCGCAGGCGATGGTCAAGGGCGTGTTTGAACTGCGTGCCGCTGCTATTTCGGGCTATTTGCCCGAGCTGGACGCCTGCTGCCGCTGCGGCAGCATTGACGAGCGGCTCAATTACCTGGACGTCATGAACGGCCGTCTGCTTTGTGCCGATTGCCTGTCCCGTCAGTCAAAGCTGGTTCGCACGCCCATGGTGGGAGCTGATGCGGACGGTGACCGCGAAAAGAGCGTGCTTTGTGCCATGACCCCCGCGGTCACGGCTGCCGTGAGATACGTGCTGCACGCTTCTCCCGAGAAGGTTTTCTCGTTTGAGCTTTCGGACGAGGAGGACGTGGTCGAATTCTCTCGCACTGCGCAGACCTATCTGCTCAATCATCTTGGCCGTGGCTTTGATTCGCTGGATTTTTACGAATCGGTCAAGCCGAAGGGAGGCAGCCATGGATAAGAATCGAATTTCCGAAATGCTGGACGGCGTGGACAAGTACCCCTTCCATATGCCGGGGCACAAGCGAAACACGGCTCTTGTCGGGCAGAAATTTCCTTATGACCGCGACATTACCGAGATTGCGGGCAGCGACAACCTGCACGATATGAGCGGTGTGATCAAGGAGGAATGTGACCGCGCCGCTACGCTTTGGGGCGCGCAAAGGGCGCATATTCTGGTCAATGGCTCAACCTCCGGCATCTTAGCCGCCATACGCGCCTATGCGGGGCATGACCGCTCTGTGGTCGTGGCGCGTAATTGCCATAAATCCGTCTATCACGGCATCGAGCTTTGCCGCTTGAAGCCGACTTATATTTATCCCCAAACCGATCCCGAAAGCGAGATCTGCGTAAGCGTGACACCTTCACAGGTGGATCGCGCACTGACCGATGCGCCAGACGCAAGACTGGTCATTCTGACAAGCCCGACCTACGAGGGCATTATCAGCGATATTGCGGGCATTGCCCGCGTCGCACATGCACGCGGTGCGCTTTTGCTGGTGGACGCAGCACATGGCGCGCATCTGGGAGTTGGCGATTTTGCCGCGCATCCCATCACACTTGGCGCGGATATTGCCATTTGCTCCTTGCATAAAACCTTGCCCGCACCCACGCAAACGGCGATTGCCTTGATTGGTAAGAGCTGTCCCGATCCTGCGGCCATGGCCGCGCAGCTTGCGGTGTTCCAGACCTCGAGCCCTTCCTATATTCTCATGGAAGAATCCGCGCGCTGCATCCACCTTTTGGAAAAGAGCGGGGAAGAGCTGATGCGCGCATGGCATCAAAGATTGGCAGCTTTTGAAGCATCGACCGCTGCCTTGCGACATCTGAAGCTGCTTTATCGCAGGAAATTGCCCGATTGCGTGTTTGCATACGATCCCGGCAAGCTGGTGATCAGCACGCGCGGCACAAGCATCAGCGGGCACACACTGGCTGATATGCTGCGCGATGACTATCACATTGAAATTGAAATGGCGGCGAGTGACTATATCATTGCCATGACCTCGCCTGCCGACACAGACGAGGGCTTTGCGCGCCTTGCGCACGCGCTTTGCGAGATCGATGCGCAGATAAAGGCGAACACATTCGCGGCTTCCCCTGCCTGTCCGCAGCTACACAGCGTATATGCACCATGGCAGGTGGCGGATCTTGATTGTATCAATGTTCCCGTTGAGCAAGCCGACGGCTTTGTTTCTGCCGAGTACGTATGGGCATATCCTCCGGGAATTCCGTTGGTCGTACCGGGCGAATACGTGGATGATACGCTGCTTGCATGCTTTGCCGACCTGCAAGAGCGCGGTACTGAGCTGCATAGCACGAGCGGGCAAATGCCACACGCCTTACGCGTTGTCAGTGAGGAGTAAATATGAAAAACAAGCTGCATTTTCACTATGATTTTGAGCCGCGCGCCATCCTGCAAGCCCCGAATGCCGCACAGCGCATTGCGTGGATGCAAAAAGCAGGCGTGGAAACGGTATGGCTGGACGCTTACGCTTACGGTACGTGGCTTGCTACGCCGGACGAGATCGCACAGGCCAAGAGCCTCTTGGAGCAGCATGAATTTGCCGTACAGGCGCTGACCGTTCCTGTCGGGCATGGCTCAAATGCGCTGCTGGGCGACGGGGGAGACCCCGGCATTCCGCCCACATGGCAAAGCCGTATGAATCAACAAGGAAATCCCGTTGCACTTGCAAGCTGTATGCGAAGCGAGATCATGCTAAAAGACAGCAGAGAAGCGGCAGAGCAGCTGCATGATCTTGGCTTTGCCAAAATCTTTTTTGACGACGACCTGCGTGTTGGCCCTTGGGGTCCTGCGCTGCAGGGCTGCTGCTGTCCTGCTTGCATGCAAGCTTTTCATCAGAAATACCCGCAGTACGCGCACATGACCGCTCCCCGGATCTTTGCCATGGCGACCGAGGGGGACGACCTGTGGTATGCCTGGAGTGACGTCCAATGCGATGCGGTGCTGAATTTTTTGGAGAAAACTGTACCGGACGGCATGACGCCCGGCATCATGGTCATGCACAACGGAGACCGCAGACACGGAGTGGATATCGCGCGTATCAAGGAACGCTATCCCAACGCCCTGTTCCGCGTAGGAGAAGGGCATTTTGAGGATGCAAGCTTTACCCATCCCGCAGGAAAGGATGCGATCGCGCATTCGATCCGTTCGCATCTTTGCGCGATCGGCAGCACGGAAAAAGCATTCAGCGAGTCCACGGTGTATCCCGAAAATGCGCTCTCCCCCGAGAATTTAGTGCAAAAGCTGCGCCTGGAGATTTCTCTGGGCTTGCACAATCTGTTTTTGATGAGCGGCTTGTTCTTTTTGGACGAGCCCTACTGGCAGGCCATCGCCGCCGCGCGCCCCGAGCTGGAGGACCTGGCCGAGCGTATGCCTTCCAACATGACAAGCATTCCCGACGACGTTATCTGGCAACTGTAAGCTTTATGGAGGACCGATATGAAACCGATCCGAAACAAAATCAGCATTCTGTGTGCGTTGCTCGCACTTTGCCTGCTGCTTGGCGCATGCTCGGGGCAAACGCTGCCCGGTGAGCAACCGAGTACGACTGAGACTGAGACCGAGCAGACCACCGAGAAGATCGAGCTGCCCGACGAGGAATATCCGACGGCTGACGACCTGGACGCTTCAGCTGATTTCTCCAAATTGATCATCTCGTCCGTATATACGGGCGGCACGTCCAAGAGCGCACCCGTGGCACACAGCTACGTTTGTCTGTACAATACGGGCAAGGAGGAAATATCCTTGCAAGGGCTTGCCGTGCACGTTTGCGGAGGCGACTACGTGTGGCGTGAATATGCGCTGCCGTATGGCGCAAGCATTCCCGCGGGCGGCTACTATCTGCTCTTGGGTCACAAGACAGGCACGCAGCTGACACCCGTGCTCGAAACCTCCGAATCCGATGCCGTGCGTCCCGATATGCTGTTGGTGGGCAACGATATGCGCCTTGCCATCGCGCCCGTTGGCACACAGCTCAAAAATAACGAGCCCATGCAGGGGCAGAGCGGCGTGGTGGATTACCTTTCCGCGCATACGCTGGACGCGTCCGATGCACGCCACTACGTGGGCGGTGCATCTAAGAATGAGCTGATCCGCCGCGACGCGGACTCACCCTACGCGCCCTTTGATACGGTCGATCTGACGCAGGCTTCCTTTACGCTGCTTGGGCAGATCCGCCCGCAGACGAGTAAGGGTGACGTCAACGTAGCCGTGCATTCCGTGGCAAACGAGGTGGTATTTTCACATATCAGCGGTTTTTATGACGAGGAGTTTTCCCTGGAAATGACTGCGCCCGAGGGGTACACCGTGTTTTACACGATCAACGGAGCAGATCCGCGCACGACCGTGGCCAAGACCTATGAGCACCCCATTCTCATGACCGACACGAGCGATCTTGCATGGGGCGAGCTGACGCAAAACGCCATTCTTGCCATGGGCAATACCTATTCGCCCAACGTGCTCTCTCAGATGGGGGCATGGACGGTGCGCGCCTACGCCACCAATGGCAAGAATACGACTCCCGTGACCACACAGACCTATTTTGTGGGCAAGGATATCCGTGCGGACGAGCTGGACGTGTTTTGTCTGGCCGTGCAGCCCGACGACTTTATCAGCACGAATCCCGACGGAAAGAATATATACATGAACTTTCACGAGGGACACGAGCGCATACAGGCATATCTTGAATACTTCAGTGACG
Organism: Clostridia bacterium; assembly: GCA_017408625.1. The sequence goes on from JAFQUG010000346.1 coordinate 14,358, forward strand.
ACAGCTGCGAGTTTTCCTCTTGGGTGGAGATCGCGCTCAACGGCAAGGGATCTTTGGGCATGACCGAGAAATCCTTCCGTATTCTGTTCCGCGAGAATGCCAATCCCGAGGTTTCGGAGAACCTCAACGCCTTCAATCATAATATTTTCGGCGAATATGCCACGCCGTCCGCGTCGGGAGACGACACCGTGTATTACCGCAGACTGCTGCTGCGCAACGGCGGTGGTGACAACTCGGGCTGTACCATTTCGCGCTCGCATATCGGTGACGCGTATATTGCCCGCTTAGACTCGCTTTTGCATGCCGAGACCATGGCGTATAAGCCCGTGTTCGTGTTTATCAACGGGGAATTCTGGGGCATTTACAACGCACGCGAACGCTTTGACGAAAAGTACTTTGAGACCGTGTACGGCGTGCCCGAGGAGGATCTTGCCGTGCTGGAGTGTCCGTATCCGTTGCCTTATATCAAATATGAGTATCTGTTGACACACGGCACCGAGCAGGATGTCAATGAATTCAACGCGCTGTTCCGTTACGCACAAGCAAACGACCTTTCCGATCCCGTGCACTACAAATACGTGTGCGATCGCGTGGATACCGACAATCTGATCGACTATTTCTGCGCACAGATCTATCTTTGCTGCAGTGACTGGCCCAACAATAACGTCAAGGTATGGCGAAACAGCAATCCGAACAGCATTTCGGGGCAGGATACCAAGTGGCGTTTTTGCGTGGTGGATACCGACCACGGCGTAGGCCTCAACTCGGATATCCATACCGATCTGTTCCATGCCGTTGGGGATAGCTCCTGCATCGGCATGCTGATCAACGGTCTGATGGGCAATCCCGAATTCCGCGAACGCTTTTTGATGCGCTTTATCTGGGCAACCGAGGTGTATTACGCACCCGAGGCGGTCTCGCCCATCCTTGAGGAGATCGTGGACACCGTGTCTCCCGTCATGCAGATGCAGCTGGATCGCTGGAAGTGCACCGACGGCACAGCCACCCCGTTCGACGGTGACCGCCCCTCCTGGATGTACTATATCAACGTCATCCGCGACTTTAACCAAAACCGCCCCGCCGCCGCCAAGAAGCAGCTGATGGCGCGCTTTGGCGTATCCGAGGCCGAGTATCAAAGACTGTTGGAGGCTGCCATTGCCGAATGGGGAGCAGAAAGCCCGCTGATTAAGTAATGGAAAAAGTAAGCGAATAGGGCTGGAAAACTAAGGTGATTTTTTACAAAATAAGGACTGTATCACATGGATGCAGTCCTTCTTCGATTTTTGAATAGTTGCCATAAATGCTGGCGATCACTGATCGCCCCTACAACTGTGCATGTTGGGATTTTACGATACAAAACCCAAAACAAAAAACACTTGTAGAGGCGATCTGTGATCGCCAGCATCCCATGGCAACCAAATATTTCTACCTGTAACATGGACAGCCCTTGTTACAGAAAGATCCCCGCAAGAAACGCTTGCGGGGAATGCTTTATTTACAATATTCAATCAAATCCGAAATGTCGCAATCAAGCGCGGCACAGATTTTGCTTAAGACCTCGCTGTCATAACGAACAACCTTATTTTTGTAATAGTTATCAATAATTTGAAAACGAATCCCGGTTCGCTTGGATAGCTCGTAGCGGGTGATGCCATGCGCATCTAAATACTTATCAATCGTTAATCGAATCATTGAATCACATCCTTTCCGTATATATTTTAATAAAGATATACGGTGTTGACAATTCCCATAATAAGGTATATACTTATATAAGTATATTGCAAAAGGAGTGATTTTTATGAAGCTGTTGATTGTGGGATCACGGAGTATAGAGCATTTTGATTTGGCCGAATATATACCATCCGAAACAGATATGATTATCAGCGGCGGGGCAAAAGGAATCGATTCTTTGGCGGAGCAATATGCTGATCAGCATCGGATTCCAAAACTCATCTTGCGTCCTCGCTACGACTTATACGGAAAGGCTGCGCCGATTATTCGTAATCAACAAATGGTAGACATGGCAGATGAAGTTTTGATTATTTGGGATGGACAATCAAGAGGAACTCGCGCGACCGAGCAGTACGCAAAGAAAATGCAGAAGCAGCTTACGGTGGTATTGTGTGAGCAAAGCTGCACGTAGAGGTATGACTTACGCCACCCCTCAACCATCATTTGTCCTGTTTTTTATCCT
>JAFQUG010000347.1 GCA_017408625.1 Clostridia bacterium
TACATTGGCGGCGAGCATGAGGCACAGGGCATGAAGTGGATCGCAGGCTATCCCAACAACCGCACCAAGGGTCTGCCCGTAACCTGGGGTCTGATGGTAATGAACGACTGTGAGACCGGTGGTGTGACCGCTGTCATGGACGCACGCTGGATCACCGCGATCCGCACCGCAGCCGTTGCTGCCGTTACCGCAAAATACTGCAAGGTAAAGAATACCGAGGCGATCACCATTATCGGTGCCGGTGAGCAGGGGCGTTCCAATGCCCGCTTGATGAAGATCGTGATCCCCGAATTGAAGCGTATCTACATCGGCGACCTCTACGATGCCGCTATTGATGCTTATCTGAAAAAGATGCAGCCCCTGATGCCCGACGTTGAATTTATTCCGATCCGCAACGACGAGGAGCGTCAGAAGGCCATCGACAATTCCCAGATCCTGATCACCGCTACCCAGCGCTCCGACAAGCCCATCATCTTTACCGAGATGCTGCATAAGGGCATGCTTGGTATCCCGCTTGAGAGCACCGCTTGGGAGGGCAAGACCTACAACTGGGCCGATCGCTTTGTTTGCGACGACGTCAATCTTGTCAAGCAGTATCTGGCCGACGGCAAGTACACCGACGGTCTGCCCAAGGACGAGGATCTGCTGATCCTCGGCGACATCATCAACGGCAAGAAGTGCGGCCGCGCCAGCGAAGATGAGTTTGTTATCACCTCCTCGCACGGCATTGCCCTTTCCGACGTGGCACTCGGCCAGATGATCCTCGAGAAGGCCGAAAAGCAGGGCATTGGTACGATGCTCACGCTGATGGAGGAAACCGATATTATCCGCTGATTTCTATAAAAAAAGCAGAGCCGCACGGCTCTGCTTTTTTTATTAAAGCTTTTTTCTGCACCCGTCTATTTGGATATTCTGCCCCGAAATGTAGGAGGCCTCCTTCGAAGCAAGGAAGGCGATCAGGTCACCGTTTTCTCTGTCAGAGCCTGTGCGCCCCATATAGGAAAGCTCACTTGGCTGTGTATGATCGATATCAGGCTCCGAGGCGGGCGACACACTGCCGGGTGACACGGCATTCACGGTGATACCGTGCTCCGCCACCTCCTTTGCCAATGACTTGGTAAAGGAAATGACTGCCCCCTTTGTAGCAGAGTAGTGCGCCATTTTCGGATTGCCGTATACACCCGCCACAGAGGCCACGTTGATCACTCTGCCATATTTATGCTCGATCATAGCAAGTAATACTGCCTGCGTCACGTACACGGTACCCATGACGTTCACGTCAAAAAATCTTCTCCATTCATCGGTGGACGTTTCAACAAAAAGCGACCGACAGCGCCACAGCGCCGCGTTATTGACAAGAATATCAATCTGCCCCAGCTGCGCCAAAGCATCTTGCACGACAGCGTGCACACGTGCCTCGTCACTGATATCGCAATGATAGATCAGCACCGTATCGGTATAGGCTCCCGCCTCGCGCGCCACGTCCTCTAATTTTTCAAATGCAATATCCAACAAAACAAGCTTGGCACCGTCCTTGGCAAGCTGCAAGGCGGCGGCTCTGCCAATGCCGACCGAGGCGCCCGTTATCAAAGCCACCTGATTTTCAAAACGCATCAACTGCACTTCCCTTCCTCATGATCTGTTATAATTATAGCACAGCGATACCAAGCGGAAAAATACGCAATACTGCTAAAAAGCGAAACGATTCTATCATCGCCTCAGGGCTTGAACACACCAAAAGGATTGCGCATCCCCTGCTTTGAAAGCGGCGCAGCACAAAAACCGAGCTCAACATGCAGCAGCCCCTCGCGTGCACCGTCCAGCCACACGCGATGCGGTATTCCACGCACAGCAAGCA
>JAFQUG010000348.1 GCA_017408625.1 Clostridia bacterium
CACGCTCTTGACCAGATCCTCGGGCTTTTTGCCGGTATAGGTCACGGTTGCGGTATTGTTATCAAGATCGACCTCGACTGCCTTGACACCCTTGACGCCCTCAAGAGCCTTTTTGACGTGCGCGACGCACTTCTGGCACATCATGCCTTGTACGTCCATCTCAATGATCTGTTCTGCCATATAATTTTTACCTCTCTTTTTATGATGAATTGTATATTTGACGCCGTCCTTATATTTGGCCGGCTTTTTAAGTCTTAGCGAATTGAGCACCACGCTGACCGAGGAAAAGCTCATGGCCACCGAGGCAATCATGGGACTGAGCACAATGCCCACGGGTGCAAGCACGCCTGCCGCCAGCGGAATGCAGATGCTGTTATAGATCAGTGCCCAAAACAGATTTTGCTGAATAATTTTGACAGTTTCGCGGGAGAGCCTGATGGCCTGCACCACACCGAACAGAGAATTTTTGGAAAGTACCGCATCGGCCGAATCAATGGCAACCTCTGTACCCGAGCCAATGGCAATGCCCACGTCGGCACGCGCCAGGGCAGGAGCGTCGTTGATGCCGTCGCCCACCATGGCCGTTTTTCCCTTTTGACAGTATTCGCGGATAATTCTTTCCTTATCGTCCGGCAAAAGCGACGCGTGTACGGTGGAAATGCCTGCCTCTTTTGCAATGGCAGCAGCCGTTGTGGGATTATCGCCCGTCAGCATGACCGTCGTAATGCCCATATCGGAAAGTGCAGATACAGTCCTTGCACTTTCCTTTTTGATCGGGTCGGAAATACCTATCATACCAAGTGTGTGCCCGTCCGCAGATACGGCCACAACCGTCATTCCCTTGGTCTGACATGCATCAAACGCATTTTGGTGCTGCTCTGTAAATACAACGCCATTTTCAATTAAGAATTTCGGCTTACCGACTAAAATTTTCTTGCCATCCACTATGGCACCGATGCCGTTTCCTACGCTGGAAAAATGATCTGTCACCGATTGTAATGCGACGTTTTTTTCTTCTGCATAACTGCATATTGCAGCCGACAGCGGATGTGCCGAAAAGCTTTCGGCAGCATATGCATACGAAATCAGCTCTTTCTCATTTGCACTGTCAAAGACTTCAACGTGTGACACGGCAGGCTTGCCCTTGGTCAACGTGCCGGTCTTATCCATGAGCACGTATTCCACCTCATGCAAGGCCTCTAAGGTTTCTCCGTTCTTGATCAATACACCCTCGCCCGCGCCTCTGCCCGTGCCCACCATAATGGCGGTAGGAGTGGCAAGTCCGAGTGCACAAGGACAGGAAATGACCAATACGGAAATTGCACTTCTCAACGCTTGGTTGATATCTCCACCCGTTGCAATCAGCCATACCACGACAGTGATCAGTGAAATCGCCATCACGCTCGGCACAAAGATCGCGCTGACCTTATCCGCCACGCGGGCAATGGGTGCTTTGGAGGAAGCAGCATCCTCCAGGAGATTGATAATCTTTTGCAGTGCAGTATCCTGTCCGACACGATCTACACGCACAGTCAGATATCCGCTGACCAAGGTACACGCACCGCTGACCACGTCGCCCACACCCTTTTCAATCGGAATGCTCTCGCCACTCAAGGGAGATTCGTCCACGCCGCCGTGTCCTTCCAGTACGGTTCCGTCCACGGGAATGGCCTGCCCCTGCTTGACGATAACCACGTCACCCACGACCAGCTCGGAAATGGGCAACTGCACGTGCTCACCGCCCCGGATAACGGTTGCCTCGTCCGGCAAAAGCGACGCCAACGCACGCACGGCCGCTCCCGCCTTATTTTTTGCTCTGCCCTCAAGCATCTTTCCAAGCGATACCAGCGTGACGATCATGGCCGAGGACTCCAGATACAGCGAATGCATCCAGGAATGCAGCATTTCGATGTTTCCCGTAGTGCTTGCAATGCCGATTTCCACAGCTGCCCACACACCGTAAATAAACGCCGCAGACGAGCCGATGGCGATCAAGGTATCCATATTGGGGGAAAGATGGAAAAGTGCGCGGAAACCGCGGAAAAAGAAGCCGTAATTCAAAATCAGCACAGGCAGCGTCAGTATCATTTGTAAAAGTACGAACGAAAGCGCATACTCAGGCTCGGAAAAAAACTGCAAGAACGGCACGCCGAACATGTTTCCCATGGATACAAACATCAAAAGTCCGGTCAGAAATGCGCTGAGCAAAAATCTGACAAGTATTGCCTTTTGTTGCTTTTGCTCTCCATGTGCCGATTTGCTTTGCTCCGCATTTTCTGTCAGCGCATATCCTGCCGACTTGATTTTTGCAGCAAGCCTTTTTTCTATTTTTTTGATATCTCCCGCACTGTATGTGTCGGGATAGGTCACACTTAATGAATTGGTCAGAAGGCTGACGGTAAATTCGATCTGCTCACTGCCAAGCACGGAACCCGCGGCACGCTCGACGTGACTGACGCAGGCCGCGCACATCATACCCTTGACTCCATATCTGATTTTTTGCATTTTTCATCTCTTTTCATAAAAAATTTACAATTACAGTTTCAACTTATTATATCGCAAATTTGGAGCAAAAACAAGAAAAAAATGTAAACTTTTTTGTTTCAAACCGCGCAAAAAATGGTGTATATGGGGTTGCTTTTGCGACTAATATATGTTATAATATAATATAACTATAATTATATATAAATTTAAGTTACCCATATGGGAAAGGAAACATAATGGAAATACTGGATCTGCTTAACGCACTCTGGGACGGAATCAAGGAATACTATCGAGGCACGCTCGGAGACCTGATCTGCGACGTCTGGTTCGGTGGCTTGGAAATTCAAAGCTTTGAAAATAATACCATTGTCATGGTGACACCGTCCGAGATCAAAATCAACGTGATCAAAAGTAAATATCTGCCTGAAATCAAACAAAAGTTTTCGGAAAATCTCGGGATGGATGTGGAAGTGGAGCTGCGCTTTTCGGGAGACACCAAGGGAATGGAATCCTTGCGTGACCGTTTTGTGCGTGCTGCGCAAAATGAGGTAAGCACACCGGCAGCCGAGCAGCCTGCTCAGAAGCCTACTCTCGGCTCGACCATGCCTCCCTTCAAATTTGAATACACCTTTGATAATTTCATCGTCGGAAACTCCAACAAGTTTGCACACGCTGCCTGTGTAGCTGTGGCAAACCATCCTGCAACCGACTATAATCCGCTCTTTATTTACGGCCCCTCCGGTATCGGTAAAACGCACTTGCTCTACGCCATTACCAATGAGTTCAAGCGCAAGCGTCCCGATATCAAGGTTATTTACATCAAGAGCGAGGACTTTACAAATCAGATGATCGACTGTATGGCCCGCCGCAATATGAACGAATTCCGCGAGAAATACCGCAGCTGCGATATTCTCATGATCGACGACATTCAGTTCATCGCAGGTAAGGTTTCCACGCAAGAGGAATTTTTCCACACCTTCAACGCTCTGCACGAGGACGGCAAGCAGATCATTCTGACCTCGGACAAGCCTCCCAGAGAGATCAAGACCTTGGAGGACAGACTGATCACGAGATTTGAATGGGGACTGATCGCAGACATTCAGCCGCCGGATCACGAGCTGCGCATGGCCATTATCAAAAAGAAGGCCGATCAGGTAGGCATTGAAATTTCGGACGAGGTGCTGGAATTTCTTGCAGAAAACCTGCGCTCCAATATCCGACAGATCGAGGGCGCTGTGCGAAAGCTGAGTGCGATCGGATTTGTGTACGGCAAGGTGATCACCATGGACGTGGCCCGTGGCTGCATTGACGAGCTGCTTGGCGGCGCTGAGCCGGTAAATGTGACCGTGGACAAGATCTTTACCGCAGTTTATAAAAAATACGGCATCAAGAAAGAAGAGATTCTGGGTGAGCGCCGTACCAAGGATATTGCTCAGGCAAGACACATTGCCATCTACCTGATCCGCAACATTACCGACATGTCCTTCCCCGGCATCGGTAAGATCCTCAATCGCAACCACACCACCGTTATCTCCTCGATCGACACTGTGGAAAAGAAGATGATGGCTTCCACCTCCTTCTCTCTTGAAATCGATGAGCTGATCAAGGCTGTGAAGGAAAGTTAAGTCAGAATTGTGGAAAACTCGCGCATTTTTTTCCACAGCGACACATATGTCGTACCAAAAATGCGAAACACCGGATTTTTGACAACTCAGAAATTGACTTTTCCACATTTTATCCCTTGTCTCCAAACAGGCTTTTGCCAAGAAATTTACGGCAAAATTCTAAAAAAAATTTTTGCACTGCAAGGCAAAAATGACTTTTCCACATTTTGCACAGAAACTATTATTAAAACTACTGAATATTATTATCTCTCTATCTCTCTCGCGTGCACGCGAGATGCAATCAGATCAGTGAGATACACAAAAAAAGGAGTGCTGTTATGAAAATCGTATTCAACCGCCAGGAAATCTGCAACGCCGTTGCACCTCTGATGTGTGCTGTATCCGGCAAATCTACGCTGACTGCCGTGGAGGGCATTCTGTTTGAAGCAAAAGAGGACAATACCTGCGTGCTGACCACGTTTGACCTTGAAAAGGGCGTTCGTATTGTGATCAATGCCGACGTTGAAGAGCCCGGCTGCTATATCATCAACGCACAGAAGTTTGTGCAGACCATTCGTGTCATGGAAGGCGAGACCGTAACTCTGACCGTCAACGAAAAGCTGGGCGCAGAGATCGTTTCCGCCAATTCTTCCCATAAAATGAACGCGCTTGCGGGTGCGGATTTTCCCGAGATTCCCAAGCTGACCTCGCAAAATACCTTTACCGTCAAGCAGAGCGTGCTCAAGGAAATGCTTTCTAAGGTCATGTACGCCATGGGCGTCAACGACCAGCGTCCCGTACTCAACGGTACACACTTCCGCATTACCGACAACGTGCTCTACTTAGTATCCTGTGACTCCTTCAAGCTGGCAAAGTGCAACGTGACCACTGAGATCGAATCACAGGGCACGTCCGACTTCTCCTTCATCATTCCCTGCAAAACGGTAAACGAGCTTTACAAAATGCTGGATAACGACGAGGAAGCAACCGTGACCGTTTACACCAGCCGTAAGAATATCGTGTTTGATCTGGACAGCATGATCTTCTTCTCCCGTCTGATCGACGGCGATTATATTGATTATAACCGCATCATTATCACCACGCACCGTATCTCGGTTTGCGTGGACAGATCCGTTCTGATCGGTGCTCTGGAGCGCGCAGCACTTGTTACCGAGGAAAGAATTGCGGGCAGCGTGCGCTCTCACGTCAAGCTGACTGTGGCCGGTGATTATCTCAAGATCTCGGCAACCTCTACTGCAGGCTCTACTTACGAGGAGCTTTACGTGGAGCACCAGGGCGACGATCTGGTCATTGCCTTCAATAACCGCTATCTGATCGACTCCTTGCGTGCCTGCACGGCAGACAGAGTCAAGCTGAGCATGACCTCTCCCCTGTCCAGCATCAACATCGAGCCCGTAGAGCAGAGCGAGGACAAGGAGCTGTTTTTGTTGCTGCCTGTTCGTATGAAGGACTAAGACACTTATGCAATGCAATCGCATAGAGGTCACCGATTTCCGTAATATCGAGCATGCAGAGGTAGCATTCGACGGCGGAGTCAACGTGCTTGTGGGCGACAATGCCCAGGGAAAGACCAATTTGCTTGAAGCCATTTATCTCTGTGCGCTGGGAAAGACCTTTCGCGCAGCGAAGGATGCTGAGCTTGTGCGATTCGGCCGTGAGGAATGCAGCATTGTGCAGCATTTTTCCGACAGTGCAAGAGAGCAGGTCATTGAAATGCAGCTTGGTACCAAGGCGCGCAGGCGTGTGTATCATAACGGTGTCAGCCTTGCGCGTACCAGTCAACTGCTCGGAAATTTCCGCGTCGTACTCTTTTGTCCCGAGCACCTCTCCTTGGTCAAGGACGGACCTGCCGAGAGACGCAATTTTTTAGACGTGGCCATCTCGCAGCTGCACCCCGCCTATATCCGCTCGCTGCAGAAATACAATCAGCTGCTCAAGCAAAGAAACAGCCTCTTAAAGCTTGCCGAAACAGACCGCAAGACCTTTGACGATACGGTGGAGCTGTGGAGCGCGCAGCTGGCGCATGAGGCAGCATATATTGCGTCGGTCAGATACGAATACGTCAAAAAGCTCAACGTACACGTGGGTGAATTTTTCACCGGAATGTCGGGCGAGCGCGAGTCGGTATGCGTCAGATATATGGGTAAGGCGCACGTGGAAGAGGATATGTATGCGGACAAGGAATATTGCGAGCGTGCTTATATGAATCTTTATATGTCGCACCACGACCGAGAAATTGCCGCTGGAAGCACTTTGTGGGGCATTCACAGAGATGACCTCGAAATTGAGCTTAACGGCAAATACGCGCGAATTTTTGCCTCTCAGGGGCAACAAAGATCGATCGCTCTTGCTATGAAAATGGCAGAGGGCGAAATTTCCAGAGAAAATTGCGGACAGGAATATCCCGTATTCTTGTTTGATGACGTGCTTTCCGAGCTGGATGCCGGACGCCGCGCTTACCTGCTTGGTGAGATCCGTGACCGTCAGGTGATCATGACCTCATGCGAGAGTGATCTTGTGGGCGCAAAGAATACCGTTTACGTGAAACAAGGTACTTACGAAAGAAGAGAATAAATATTATGTTTTTACACGTTGGAAACAACAAAAATATCCGAAGCCGTGATATCATCGGCATTTTTGATACAGATAACGCCACACTTTCTGCTGTGACAAGACAGTATCTGAGCCGTGCAGAGAAGCAAGGACTTGTGGATTCGGCGCGCGAGGAGATCCCGAAATCCTTTGTGCTTTATCGCACCAAGGACGGTTGCAAGATCTGCTTTTCTCAGCTTTCGGCAACCGCACTCTCCGGCAGAATGAGCGACCCGTCCAGCTTATAAATTGATCTAAAAATACGCAAAATAATCAGAAAAAGGATAAAAACATGCAAGAAAATCAAAATCTTACCCCGGAAAAAGAAAATGTATATGACGAAAGTCAGATTCAGGTACTTGAAGGCCTTGAGGCAGTCAGAAAGCGTCCAGGTATGTATATCGGTACCACCTCGATCCGCGGCCTGCACCACCTGGTCTATGAGATCGTGGACAACTCGATCGATGAGGCACTTGCGGGGTATTGCGACACCATTCGCGTGACCATCAACCCCGATAACAGCGTGACCGTTGAGGACAACGGCAGAGGTATCCCTGCCGGTATTCACGCAAAGGAAGGTATTCCTACTCCCGAGGTGGTATATACCATTCTGCACGCGGGCGGAAAATTTGGCGGTGGCG
>JAFQUG010000027.1 GCA_017408625.1 Clostridia bacterium
CCGAGATACGTTTCCAAACGAACAAAACACCCTAACGCTTTGCGTTAGGGTGTTTTGTTCGTTTGGAGCGGATTACGGGGCTCGAACCCGCCACCTCCACCTTGGCAAGGTGGCGCTCTACCAAATGAGCTAAATCCGCATGTGGTGCCTCCGGTCGGAATCGAACCAACGACACGGGGATTTTCAGTCCCCTGCTCTACCAACTGAGCTACAGAGGCTTATTAAATTGGCGACCCGGATGGGGCTCGAACCCACGACCTCTAGCGTGACAGGCTAGCGCTCTAACCAACTGAGCTACCGGGCCAAATGGTGGGAACAATAGGGCTCGAACCTATGACCCTCTGCTTGTAAGGCAGATGCTCTCCCAGCTGAGCTATGCTCCCATTTGACGTCGCTTTCTTGCGGCGACTCGTATATTATAGCACGGTCGTTTTTATTTGTCAAGCCTTTTTTTCAATTTTTTTTGGATTTTTTCAAAATGTCGGAAAAGAGCAAAAAGGAGCGATTTTCCTCGCCCCTTTTTGTATTTTTTAGCCAAACATCTTGTCCACGTCAGGCTTCCCGAAGTAATATTTCTTGTCACAGAAGCGGCAGCAGACCTCCAGCTCCTCGTCCTTGCCCTCAGCCTTCTGCTCCGCAAGCAGCTTTTCCATTTCTTCCCTGCCCAGCGTGATCAGAGCCTTTTCCACGCGCTCGCGCGAGCAGTTGCAGCGGTATTCTACGTCAAGCTCGTCAAACACGTCGTATTCTATGCCCTCAAGGGCGATGTCCGCGATCTCCTTGTTGGAAAACCCGCGGTCAAACAGCGAGGACACGTTGGAAAGCGCACCGATATTTTTCTCCAGGGCCTCAACCGTTGCGTTATCCGCAAAAGGCAACAGCTGGATCAGCACACCGCCCGCGGCACGGCAGCTCCAGTCGGTATCCACCAGCACGCCCAACGCGCAGACCGTGGGGATCTGCTCACTCTGTGCAAAATAGGTTGCCACGTCCTCAGCGATCTCCCCGCTGACAAGCTCAATTGAGCCGTTGGTGGGCTGCTCACCGCCCATATCCTTAATGATGGTCAAAAGTCCTTTTCCAACCGCGCCGCCAACGTCCAGCTTTCCGTTGGATTTGAGCGGCAGATCCACGTCGGGATTCTGAATATTGCCGCGCACGTTGCCGATATAGTCGCTGACCGCCAGCACTCTGCCCGCAGGGCCGTCACCGCCCAGCATGACCGTGACAGAATCCTCTTTCTCACCCATCATGCAGCCCATGACCGAGGTTACGGTCATCAGTCTGCCAAGCGTTGCGGTGGCAAGCGGAGTGGTATTGTGATAAGAGATCATGGTATTGACCATCTCTTTTGAATTGATTACGTGAATACGCGCGCTGCCATCACGTGTCATAGCGCGCAAAATGCTTGATGCCATAGGGTTCTCCTTACTGTAATAGTGCGTTATTTGATTGCTCGGGCGGCGAAATACCACCGCTCGGTCGTTTCATTTGCAGGCGAGAAGGCATAATCCGACCACACGCCCAAAAGCTCCATGCCTGCGCGCAAAAGTGCTTGCCTGATCTCATCAAGCGTATAGCACCGCTCTGTCTGCTCCTCATCCGCGCGCGTAAAGCTTCCGTCCTCTCTCTGCTCAAACAATGACAGATAGAACCTGCAAAGCCCTGTTTTCGGGTCATAGGCATTCTGCCAGCCGCAATAGATTTCGCTTTTGTGTCCGTCCTCGTCCACAAGCTCATCCTCGAGAATATAGGCGTTGTCTCCGTACACCTCACGAAAACGGTAAGGCGTGTTCATATCAAACAAGAAGAGACCGTTCGGGTCAAGGTAATTGTGCACGCAGGCAAAGCAAGCGTCCAGATCCCCTTCTCCCGTCAGATAGTTCAGGCTGTCCAGACAGCACGTCACCGCCCCGACTGTACCGTACAGCTCAAAGCGGCGCATATCCTGTAATATAAATAGCGGTGGCTTTTCCAAGGACTCGTCCAACGCGCTTTGCATCATGGCCTCGCACAGCATTTCCTCGCTGCCGTCCGCTCCGATCATGTCGTAACCGCGGCGGGCAAGCTCCAGCGTCATGCGTCCCGTGCCGCAGGCAAGGTCCAGCACAAGCTCGGGCCGCACGGGCAGATACCGGTCAAAGCATTTCTCGAAAAAATCTGCCCATGCGCCATAATCCAATTCTGCATTCAAACGGTCGTACACGCGCGCAATGGCGCGATAGCCGTCATATTCCGTCATATAAATTTCTCCGTTTTTCGCTCTTTTCAATATCGTCCAACACCTTGAGGTAGCCGTCGCTGCTGTACTTGAGACAGCGGTTGACACGGCTGATGGTAGCTGTGCTCAGGCCTGTTGTGGACGCGATTTCGTTATAAATATGTCCGTCGCGCAGCATTTTTGCCGCCTGCATACGACGGGACATCTCCTGCAGCTCGGCAGGCGTACAAAGATCGGCAAAGAAGTCATAGCAATCCTCAACTGTTTCCAAAGTCAGAATGCCCTTGAATAAATAGGTCAGCTTTTCATCACGATTGATGTTACCCATATGATCCTCCGTGTGTGAATTTGATGGGAATACAAACACATTGTACAAAAAGTTTATCATGTATGTAAAATTATTATAACATTTCCCAAGTGCAATGTAAAGAGTATTTCGAAAATTTCGTCATTTTTTTGCACAAATTTTATGTAACAAACCATTGATAAACGTCAATTTCTTATTGACTTTGGCGTCGAAATATAGTATAATGTATCCAATATCAAAATATTCCGGAGTTATTTATGGAAATCAAGGTTGGAAAAAAGATCAAATTACTCAGAAAAAAGAATGACGTTACGCAGGACAAGCTGGCTGCCTATCTGGGCGTGACCCCTCAGGCAGTTTCCCGTTGGGAGTCCGAGACCTGCTATCCCGATATCGAATCGTTGCCCGCCATTGCCGACTTTTTCGGCGTGAGCATGGACGAGCTGATGTGCTACGACTCCTTACAAAAGGAGCAGAAGGTGGCTGATTACCTAGCGCAGGTCGAGGTGCTCTACGACCGCGACGAGCTTGGCGAGGCACTTGCCCTTTTGCGCGAGGCGATTGCCGAGATCCCCGCCTCCTTTGAGCTGCAGCTTGAGCTGGCAACCACGCTTTCCGCCATCAACGCGGACGGCAAGCCCCGTCGTGCCGACATGCAGGAGGCAGTATCCCTTTGCGTACACATTTTGGAGGACTGCACCGACGACCTGCTTCGCGACCGCACCAAGAAAACGCTCTGCGACATTTATTCGCACCAGCTGGGCGACGACGAGCGCGCGCAGGACATTGCAAACAAGCTGCACAGCATGAGCTTCTCCAAGGAGATCGTCAAGGCGACCGTGCTGACAGGCGAGGTGGCCTTCAACCAGGCACAGCAAAACCTGATTTTGTTTGCGGACAATATGTGGTGGCATATGTACAACATTGCTTGCGTGCCGGACATTGCGGGAAACCACTACACAACCGACGAGAAGATCGCCATTCTGCAAAAGGCGGTGGATCTCTTCCACCTGCTCTTTGGCGAGGACGACCTGCTTTACTACCATGACAGACTGGCAAACTCCTACCGTCAGCTGGCGATGTTCCATTTGATGAAGGGCGACAAGCAAAACGCGCTTGCATGCGCAGAGAAGATGGCGGATCACGCCATTGCCTACGACACGCGTCCCGAGAGCGCGACCTACACTTCCCTGCCCATCAACTGCGTGCAGTACGAGAAAGAGACCGAGGGCGCGACCAAGTGTGCCAAGCTGCTCTCCGGCCGCTTTGGCAGCCGTATCTGGGCTCCCATCCGCGATACCGAGCAGTTCCGCGCCATCATGGCCCGCATGAGCGAATACGCATAATCCATCCAAATCAAAAAGCGACCTGCCGCAGCAGGTCGCTTTTTTTAACTTTCTTCTACGGGCTTTCCCTTGATCAGC
>JAFQUG010000349.1 GCA_017408625.1 Clostridia bacterium
CGATGGTGTCCATGAGATAGACCTGCAGGAAGGTATTGTGGCAGTAAAGAGAGAACTGCCATGCAAACACGACCACCATGCAAAGCATGTATTTCTTGTTGGAGAGGGGAATGGTGATGATATCGCGGAATTTGGGCGTGCGGATCACGGGGTAGTCCACCTCGCGGGGCAGCGAGAGCAGAATGACGTCTACGACACCGAGGATAAAGCCGAAATGGCGCACGTACTCCAAAAATTTCAGCTGATCGGCAGGCATAGCGGCAAGGCGGTCGGCAAACACGGCCGCGACCAAAACCAGAATGCCGGGGAGCAGCGCTGCGGCGAACTGATTGAAGGTCATGTATTGCGCGCGAATGCTCTCGGGCAGGAATTTGACGTGCCATGCGGCATATCCCGAGACTGCGATGATGTTGAATATGTAGGCGATGAATTGCAGCACCGACATGCAAATGATCAGCACGGTGACGTTGCTCACAAAGCGAGGCAGCAGCGTCAGCGCGAAGATGCTGCAGACGTAGTACATGAGCTTACAAAAGCCGAGCACAAAGCGACGCTTTTTGAAGCGAGTCAAAAGAGCGGGCGCGAAAATGACGAAAAGTCCTGCGATAAAGGGAGAGAAGGCTAAGATTCCGATCTCCTCGGGCTCCATGTGGTAGCCGCGCAGAAATTCAGTCCAGAATATGCCGGTGGTAATGTAGTTGATCATCGCCTCCAGCGCGACGGATAACAGTAACAGGCAACGCGTACGCGCGTCGGGGTCCTTGAAATTAAAGACCTGACCCATGGTCGGTTTTCTATGTTGCATGACAGCTCCCGATCGAAAAAGAAAAATTACATTACAATTATAGTCCTACATGCGACGTTTGTCAATATTGCTCGGGTTGGAATATGTGCAATAAAGGAAGACTTGGCTTATGCAAAAAAGTCAAAGCCGAGCGTGCAGATGCGGACGATATAGGTCACGCCAAGCGCTGTGCCAAGCAGAGCCACCAGGATCCACCAAAGCACGCGTTGCCATTTCTTTTGAAACAGCTGATGATGTACCAGCACCAACAAAAAGGGCAGCCCTGCGAGAAAAGCGGGGTGATAGGCAAAAGCGGACGCAAAATCCAGCTGCAGCGCAGCAAGGTGTGCACGCGTCATGCCGCAAAAGGGGCAACAGATGCCGAAGATCAGATAAGTCGGGCAGGCATGCCCGAACAAAAGCGAGAGGGTGATTAATATGGCAGCGACAATCCCGATGACGGCGACGTGTATCAGCGTCACTTGTACCCATTTTTTTGAGAAAAACTGCTTCATCTCACCGCGCTCTCCTTTCTTTTGCGATATGCTTCATTTTATCAAATTGCGCGTGCTTTGTCAAGTCGTTTAGCCGAACGGGAATCGAACCGAATTGCCCGCCAGCGATGCATTTTCGCATCTTTCGGCGTGCTTTCGCTCGCAAGATTTGTATCTTGCTTCGCAAAATCACACCAAAATCTATCAAAAATTCATTCGCCGGCGGGTGCTACGCAGTTTTGACGCAGCAGATTTTTTCGAGCCCAAAAGCTTTTCCCGCAGGGCATATGGGCAATATGTCCAAGGGGAAAGATGAAGGGATCGGACAAATCTGCCCGTCAAAACCAACTTGGTTCGACTCCCGTTCGGCTACGGTTGACGCGAGGGGCAAAATATGGTATAATCAGGATAATGGAAAAAAGAGAGGATTGGCAAATGGAAACACCGATCAAGCAAATTTCGGGGTTGAGACCCGAGACCATACGCACCTATAACGACGGCGTGGTGCGTATGATGAGCCTTGTGCTCAATATCGCTGCTGATTCGCTGGATGCAGGCACGGTGAACGAGATCGCGCGCGAGTGCGGCGTCAGCCGCTCGTACGCTTATGCCGAGTGCTTGGCTGCTGTGTGCGGCCTTGACAGCTCGGGGAGAGACAGAGACTTATTCCGCCATTATTTCGTTCCCATGATCCACGAGCTTGACCCCGCAGATTTTGAGAATGACGCGTATTACCGGAATATCAAAATCAAGCCGGGCAAGAGCGGCAAGTGGGAGTACAGACAGATGAGCCTAAAACCTTGCGAGGCCTTTGTCTGCAACGATTTTTTGGTGACAAGGGACAATCGCATGATTCCGCAGATCGGCTTTTTCATGCGCGAATTCGCTTTTCCCGGCGTTTTGGAAAACGGCAGGGAATGGATGACGCTGATGCCCAACGAGACCGTGACAACCAAGCCCGCGCTGGAGCGCGCGCACGGCCGCGTGCTGACCTTTGGGCTGGGGCTTGGCTACTTTGCGTACATGGCGGCTCGCAAGACCGAGGTCGAGTCGGTCACGGTGGTGGATCTGAGCGCGGACGCGATTTCGCTGTTTGAGCAGAATCTGCTGCCGCAGATGGAGTGCCGCGACAAGATCAGGGTCATCCATGCCGACGCGTTTGATTTCGCCGAAAAGCATTATCCCACGGGAGAGTTTGACTTTGTATTTGCCGATATCTGGCACGACGTGTCGGATGGCAAGGATCTCTATCTGCGCTTCAAGTCTATGGAAAAGCTCGCGCCCGGGATGGAATATACCTATTGGCTGGAGAATTCCATTGCGTGCTATCTCAACGACGCGCTTTGGCCGTAAAAAGTTTCCAAGAATTGCGCAATCTTATTGCAATTGCCCCGCGTGTATGATATAATCAAAATGCAGATACCATAAATCAAGAACAGAAAGGGTATTCAACATGGCAAAAAGAGTAATTGATAAGTTTACGGCTCTGGCAGGGGAGCATACAGACCCCCGTACCAGAAGATATTTGGCTCCCAAGAGAATCGTGTGGACGCAGGGTAATGTCAGCGGCGAGGAGAATCTCTTGGAGGAAAAGAGCAATCAGATCACGCTGGTGGTAGGGCAGGATAACTGCACGCTCAAGAACGAGCCCGGCAAGCCCCACGCAGCGATTTTGGTGGACTTCGGCATTGAATTTGCAGGCTCTGCGCGCTTCCATACCTGGATGACGCACGGCCCCGGACACAACGGTGCAGTCAAGGTAGCCGTCCGCTTCGGCGAGAGCGTGATGGAGGCACTGACGCCTCTGGGCGAAAAGAACACCACCAACGACCACGCTATTCGTGACAACGTTTACAGCCTTGGTATGTATTCGGGCATCGAGACCAATGAGACCGGTTACCGTTTCCTTTACGTAGAGCTGCTGGACGAGGACGCATTCATTACCTTCAAGGCTATTCAGGGCGTATTCCACTATATGGATCTGGAATATAAGGGCACGTTCAAGTGCTCCGATGAGCGTCTGAACCAGATCTGGGATACCGCTGCATACACCGCGCATCTGAACATGCAGGAATATTTGTGGGACGGCATCAAGCGTGACAGACTTGTCTGGATCGGTGATATGCACACCGAGGTCAAGACCATTCTGACCACCTTCGGTTATACCGATATCGTGCCCAGATCCCTGGACGTTGTTCGTGATGAGACTCCGGTCGGTACTTGGATGAACGGCATTTCGTCCTATTCCATGTGGTGGCTGATCATTCAGCACGACTGGTACAGAACCGTGGGTGACACGGTCTATCTGTCTCAGCAGAGAGATTACATTCACGATCTGATGAACGTGCTGGCCGATTGCGTGGACGAGGACGGCGTGGAGCACATGCCCGAGAACAGATTTATGGACTGGCCCAACAACGACAATCCCGGTGCGATCCATGCGGGTCTGCAGGGCCTTCTCAAGATCGCGCTTGACAAGGGCACCTCGCTGCTCTATACCTTGGGCGACGTGGCTTTGGCCGAAAAGTGCGCCATGGCGGCAGTGCGCATGAGAAAGCACGTGCCCGATCCCTGCGGCTCCAAGCAGGCAGCAGCGCTTTTGGTGCTGGCAGGCCTGGCAGATCCCAAGGAGATCAACGACACCATGATCGCGCCCGGCGGCGGACACGGCTATTCCACCTTCTTTGGCTACTATATCCTCAAGGCAAAGGCGCTGGCAGGCGATTTCGCAGGCGCTTTGGACGATATCAAGGAATACTGGGGCGGCATGCTGGATATGGGTGCTACCACCTTCTGGGAGGACTTCCACCTGTCCTGGATGGAAAATGCAGGCAGAATTGACGAGATCGTGCCCGAGGGCAAGATCGACATTCACGGTGACTACGGTGCATACTGCTACGTCAAGTTCCGTCACTCTCTCTGCCACGGCAGGGCTTCCGGTCCTTGCCCCTACCTGTCCTCTTATGTCATGGGCGTTCGCTCCATCTCTCCCAATACCTACGAGATCAAGCCCGAGCTTGCATACCTCGATTGGGTAGAGGGCACGTACCCCACCCCCAAGGGCGAGATCTACATCAAGGTCACCAAGGATGCAGAGGGCAAGCAGATCGTCGATATCCAGGCACCCAAGGGCATTTTCATTCTCAGATGAGTTAGTCAAGTACATAG
>JAFQUG010000350.1 GCA_017408625.1 Clostridia bacterium
AAATCACCGTAAACAAAATTGCCCACGCTGTGTACGTGATATTCAAGGCCATGGCTTTGGCTGCGCCGATCTTGCTGATTGATCGGTAATAGAACATATAGGAAAGCGTTGCACAGAGTGCTGCGATTGCAATGATCAACAAAAGGACTCCCTTGCCCCCTGCAAACAATCCGAAGGTCACGTCCCAAGCACCCAACGTCGGCAGGATCAAGCTGCCGTATATCAGTGCCGAGACGGCTTGGCGAATATTCAAGGCATAGTCGCTTTTGATCTCACCATCCTTGAAGCATTTCGCCAGTATGACCGCCTCAATTCCCCAGCCAAAGGCACACATGAATGCACCCAAGAGCCCGAGCCATACGTTTTCAATCTGCAAGCCGGGGGAATAGCTTATCCCCAGAACGCCCAAAAGCGTCATCGCAAGAAAGATCCATTGATACCACTTGTTCTTTTCCTTGAGAAACAGACAAGCCAAAACAGCCCCTACTGCAGGATAGATCGCACTGGCCACAGCACCTACGGACGGACCCATATAACGCACAGCCATCACGTAGCCCGTCATTCCGATCGGGCCGCCAACGGCAGACGACAGGATCAGCCACAGCACCGTTTTTTTCTTGCAGACCGCAAGCAAATCTCTCGTTTTGCCACGCACAACGTGATATAGCAGCATATATATTGCCGAAAATGCGTCGTGCAAAAACGTTGCGATGAAGGGTGCCAAAAACGCGACCCTTCCGTCAGAAGTCAGGGGAGACATCTGCAAAGCGATCCCGAGAATGACCGTTTCAAGAGCCCACGTGACTCCCGCTAAAATGCCTGTCAGCATATGACGTCTCCTCAGGGCAAGATTTCGGGAAGATGGGATATGGCGGAAATGACAGTGTTCGCATACGGGAGCAGCTCAGCCTTGGCCTGGCTGTCCGCAGCCAGGCCGACACCCATGATTCCCGCATTTTTCGCAAACGACATATCGGTCAACGTATCTCCTACCATCACGACATGCTCTCTATGTAACCCGAACTCCCGACAAAACTCCCATGCGCAATGCGGATTTGGCTTGGTTGGGGTTTGTCCGTCATCGGTATAGATCCGATCAAACAGTCCCGCGATGCCCAGCTTCTCTAAGCATTGATGGGTGATGTGCGGGTTATCGGTCGTCACGACGGCAAGCTTGATGCCGTGGT
This sequence comes from Clostridia bacterium, assembly GCA_017408625.1. The sequence goes on from JAFQUG010000350.1 coordinate 1,188, forward strand.
TTTTCAAGCCGGTCAGCACCTCAACCAGATCGGGACAGGTGGGCATTACATCACCGGCTTCCGCATTTTGCTCATACGCTGCCTCCACACGATCAGTGACGGCGTCTTGTGACACGGATATTCCATGCTTTATCAAAATATCATATACGATCTGTCCCATCTGTTCATACGTGCCTTTGCAGAGGACACCGTTGGTTTGGGTTTTTCCGTCGAACACCCCAAAGGCGGTCAGTATTTCCGATATATCCACCCGCTCAGCACCGATCTGGTGCAAAAACTCTTTTATGGCGACAACAGAGACCTTGACCCAAAAAGCATCAAAGTCCAGTAGTGTTCCGTCTTTATCAAAAATAATACCTTCTGTGATCATACAAGACCATCTCCGTGTTTGATTAAAATGTGTGAAGGGTTAGGGAATTTCTGCCCGTCAAAACCGGGTTGGTCCGGCCAGTCCGATTATAGCACAAATGTTGTATTTTGTCAATCCGATTTCCCATCCTGCAGGCTTGGCTGAATGGGTTGGTTATAGCGCAGCTCGAAGATCGGAAAGCGACTTGTGCATCCAGACACCTTCGGGCGAAGGGCGAGATTTTCGTGTGCTTGGATTTTGTTGCACGTTTGCACTTTGTGTCGAGCCTTCGCTCTTGACATTTTCTGCTTCGGGTGTTATAATAATTCTAAATAGACGTGTATCTGTATACGGAAACGGAGGTCTTTTTATGAAGCGAGTTTTATTGGCCCTGGTTGTGCTTGTGCTGTGCATCTCAATGCTTGCGTCCTGCGACGGCATTAAGGAGCAGCAATCGATCAGCAAGCTGGATGAGCTTGAAGAGCAGCTGGAGCAGAAGGGCTATGAATGCTCGCGCATGATGGACACGGGAGTCAATTCCTATGCCGAATCGCTCGTGGCCGACTCGGGTCTCTTGCTCAAGGGAAAGATCACCGGTATGATGGAGTACGTTTACGAGGATGAGTCGACCGGCAAGCACATGCTTGGCATCGTGGTGGGCACGACGCATAAAGCGGATGCCCTGGCAATAGGCGAGATCTACGTCGATAGCCTGGAGGCTATCGCTCCCGATATTGACTACACGGCACATCAATATTACGTACAGATCGAATACACGCTCAGTTAACATAAAGGAGAAAGAAGGAGAAAGAACATGAAAAGAATTTTGATGGCGGCACTGATTTGTGTGCTTTGCATGACCTGCCTTGTGTCTTGCGATGCTATGGTGCAGGAGATCGGTAAGACTGTTTCTGTCCAGGCTCTGGACAAGGTGGAAGAGGAGCTGCGCGCAGAAAATGCGTTTGATACGCTGGAGCGCGACAACCAGGAGTATATTGCGGACATTCTTGATACTCTTGCAGAAGAGGGATATGAGCTTAAGGGCGAGATTACCGGCGTGCTGGCCGGAAGCACCAAGAATATGGAAACCGGTCATTGGGCAGAGCAGCTCATGATTGGTTTGTCCGCAACCGAGGACGTGGATACGCTGATCGAGTATTTTGAGGAGGAGCTTGCGCTGCAGCTGGAAGAGGGCAAGGCCGTAATCATTGACGGAGGCTGGATCGTCAGCGTGACTGTTTCTTCGGTTCAGATCGAAGAATAATTATGATACGTGCCAAGGGACGACGTTTGGATGATGGGTCTGCCTTGGCACGTACTTTTTCGTGTGTTGACAAATCGCGCGTTTTGTAGTATGATAGAGGGAGAAGCACCCCTTTTGAAGAATGATTGGAAAGGAGATCACGTATGAACGTTGGACAAATCATTTCGATCGCCGTTACTGTTTTACTGGTCGTTTTGGGACTGATCTTTGTGCTGCGAGGCCTGCGCAGAGGATGGGTCAAGGCACTGATGACTACGGGCAACCTGGTGCTCAGTGCGTTTTTGGCCTGTTTTTTATCCAGAGATTTTACCACTATTTCACGTGATTACGTATATCCGCTATTCCTTTGGTTTACGGGCTTGTTTGGCCTTTCCTTGGAGGAGCGGCTGGCAGATTTCGAGGAGATCCTTGCGCTGATGCCGTTGTTTGTCGGCGTCATCATCACGCCGCTTTTGTTCCTTGTCTTTTTTGCCATATTCCGCGCTATCATTGGCTTTGTGCTGATGTTTTTCCACAGATCCAAAAAGAAAACGGTCAACGAGGAGGGCGAAACGGTCAGAGTCAAGCGTCACGTGTCTTTGGTGTCGCGCCTGATCGGCGGTGCGATCGGGATGCTCAACGCTGCTTTGCTGCTGGCTATCCTGCTGCTGCCCGTCAGCGGCTATACCAATCTGATCTGCAACGTGCGCGACGCGTATTTTGAAAGCCTTGCCACATCCGAGTACTCCCGCGAGGGCACAACGCCGCACGAGATCGTGTACTTTGCCGTGCAGGATTACGTAGATCCGATAACGGAAAATTGGTTCATCAAGGCATCGTACGGTACGCTGGGGCGTCCGATGTTTACCCATATGACCAAAACGGTGTATCATGAAAGTGAGCTTGGCCTTGAAAACGAAGCAATCGTGGCCACCAAGTTGATCAAGGAGACCGTAGATTTTACATCTGCCGACTTTAAGGGGATGACGGCGCAGCGCGTGGAAAAGCTGCACACCATTGTGGATACGCTGGGTGACTCTGTGCTGATGCCCGAGCTGATGGCATCGCTGATCTCTGAGCTTTGCGATAACTGGGCCAACGGAGAGGCACTGTACGGCATTGACCGCCCGGCCCTTGGTGAGCTGTTGGATCCTACCTTTGACGTACTGCTGGATCTTTTGGCGACCCTGGACAGACATACTCTGGTAGCCGATCTTGAAACACTGACGGATATTCTCGATATGCTGGTCGAACACAAGATCTTTGAGAATCTCGGTGACTCCAACAAGCTCATGGATATTTTGAGTAAAAATTCCGATCTGATCGGCGATCTGAGAAAGACCTTTGAGAAAAACGAGCATCTGGCACCCATGTCCGAGGAGATCAAGCGTCTTTGCGTGCGCGCTGTGACGCAGTCTTTGGATATGGAGAATCTGGAGCTGACGGGGAAGCTGACCGACTCGATCAATAGCTATAAGGATCAGCCCGAGCAGCTGGGACAGGAGCTTGGAATTATCGTAAGGGATTTCCTTGAAGAGCAGAACATTTCCGCAACTGTGAGTAATGAGCTGACCGAGGAAATGGCGCATGCCATTAGCCGGGAATTTGCGGGACAGGATCAGGTGACCGAGGAAGAGGTAATCGATTTTGTTCTCAATTACGCATCCGGTAATCTTGCTGACGAAAACGGCAACATAGATCTGGACGGAGACGGCATTCCGGACGGCAACGTGGACGACGCCATTTCGGGCGGAGCGGATTTTTCGCATTGATCTTATTTCTGAATTTATAATCAGCCAAGGCGGCTTGCTTGGAAGCAGGTCGCCTTTTCATATTCTCCCTTTGTCTTGAATAAAACAATACAAAGGGGGGATTTTATGCAAATCAAGCAAGTGACAAAGCACGTCAACGTTATTGAAAGCGGGGCGGTCGTGCTGCGCGCCCGCGCCACGTACGTGGCGGTCGTGGGGGTGGGGTATGAAAAATTCAACGACTGCTATCAAAAGGCGGCCGAGGCCTATCTTTCCTGGGCGCAGAATAAGCAGGGAAAGCTATTGCGTGAGGAGTACGCAGCGAGAAAAACGGATCGCATCTTCGGTTTTCGACCTATGCTGTGCCATATGGATGTGCGCGTGGTATGGCAGCAAGAGAGATTCTGGTCTGTGGTGGTGGACAGCGTCAGAGACAGCGGTGTCAACGGAGAATACCCTGTTTGCCATCGCAGTGCGGACGTTTGGGATATGCAGCGCGGAGTGATCATTCCCATCAAGCATTTTCTGACGCACATACCTGCGTTGCGCGGTCAGCGCGTGGGCGGAAAACGCCCGGAGGGGCTTTGGTTGGATGAGAGCGGTGTTGTGCTGTATCACAATGCTGCAAGCGACGGATACGTCGAATTTCACACGGGAATGCACGTGGACTTTGTGCCCAAAAGAGGCGGCGCGATGCAGGATTTTGTGCCTGTACTTGCAGATTTCATAAAAAAAGCATAATAAGCCGCAAGTTTGCGCCACAGTCGGAGAAAAATAATGAAAATCTCTTGCAATTATAATTAATTTATGGTATTATATTAATTAAAGCGGCTAAGTCTTGAAATCAAACAAAAAAGGACGGTGAAACCATTGTCTAAAGAGACGATGAACAGGATCGCACAGGTTGAAGAGCAGGCGGCACAGATCATTGCTGCAGCCCGGGAGCGCGCACGTGCACTGTACAGCGAGACCGAGCAGAAGAGCAAAGAGGACCGTGAGAAGGTGGAAGCAGAGACCGAGCTTCGCTTGCGTCGCTTGCTGGATGAGATGCAGCAGCGCAGCCAAGAGATCTTGGAAAGAAGCGGAGAAAGCGCAAAAAAGAGCGCGGATGATATGAATAAAATGGCTGAATTCTATATGGAAGAGGCTGTAAAGGCAGTTGTTTGGGGGATTGTGGAGCAATGTCAGTAAGCACGATGCGAAAGCTGAGTGTGTTTGCACCCAAGGATCAGACCGATGCACTGATTCATCGACTGATGCGCCTGCGCTGCGTGCAGGTGCGGCAGGTGGACGACCAAGAAAAATTTCTTTCGCGCGTTGCCTGTGAGACGCAAAGAGCAAAGGTCGAGCGCAGCGTGGCAACCGTCACCGAGGCCTTGGAGATCCTTGCCCGATTCTCCGAGCGAAAGGGCTTTGTGCAAACAACAAAACAGCTGGATACAGAAAAATTCAAGGCTGAGAAATATGATACAGCGATGCAGGCCGCAGAGCAAGCGGTTTCGCTGCAGCAGCGTGAGCATGAATGCCGCGCGGAGCTGGCAGCATTGACCAACCGACTGCACGTGCTTGCCCCGTGGCTGACCTATCATGTGCCTCTGGCGCAGGAGTCGACCCGGCATTGTGAGCTGCAGCTGGGATCATTTCCTGCCAAAACCAAGATGCAGGGCATATCGGACGCACTGAGTGAATATTGTGCCGTCGTGGAGAGTGTCTTTTCGGATGACGACGGAGAATATGCATCGGTCGTCTACCATAAGGCGGATGCGGCTTGCGTACAGCGCGTGCTTGCCGAGCACGGATTCGTCAGAGCGCAGCTCAAGGAATTCTCGGATCTGCCTCGCGAGGAATACGAAAAGAATAAATTGGCGTGTGCCGATCGGCAGACCGAGCTTGAGCAGATCAGGCAGCAGATGACCGAGCTGGCTCGCGGGCTTGACGATATCGAAATGCTCTGGGACGTGGAAAACTCGGAGTTGACCGCCGCAATCGCCAAGCAAAAGCTGGCAGAGACAGAGTATCTGGTGTTGCTGGAGGGCTGGGTGCCTCTTGGCCGTGTTGACAAGGTGGCCGAGGTACTGACAAAGGCGGAATGTGCCTTCGAATTTGAAGAGCCCGCCGAGGGCGAGGAGCCTCCCGTGCAGCTGCGAAACAATAAATTTGCGCAGAACTTTGAATGGGTCGTGGGAATGTATTCCTATCCCAAGTACGGCACGTACGATCCGACCATGATCATGAGTATCTTCTACTTTTTGATCTTCGGTTTGATGTTTGCCGACGTAGGATACGGTATATTGCTTACGTTGGGAGGATTTTTGATCCCGCCCATCATCAAGATGCGTGACGGCATGCGCCGCACCTTCAATATGTTCGGCTATTGCGGTATTGCGTGTACCGTGTGCGGCGTGATCTTCGGCGGTTGGTTCGGTGATTTGCCGTATGCTGTTATGGTCAACGTGCTGGGGCTTTATGAAGGCACCGACGCGGCTATTGCGGCAATTCCGTTCTTCAACGGACTGCAGCTCAGTCTTGGCGGGGATCCGATCATGCTCAACCCCTTGTCCAATCCCATGACCTTCCTTGTGATCTCGCTTGCGATGGGTGCGATTCACCTTTTGGCGGGTATGATCGTCAAGTTTGTGCTTTTGTGCAAGGATAAGCACGTGTTTGCGGCCATCTTTGACGTGGGCTCGTGGCTGATCATTTTTGCGGGCATCGGCGTGGTGTTCTTACACAAGATCGTGGGTATTGCCATGATCGTGCTGGGTGTGCTGATGATCGTGTGCACCGCGGGCAGAAGTGCCAAGAATCCCATTATGAAGTTCTTCAAGGGCTTGCTTGGGCTTTACGACGCGATCAACTACGCAGCAGACCTGCTCTCTTACTCCAGAATTCTTGCGCTGGGCCTTGCTTCGGCGGTCATTGCGCAGGTCATCAATATGGTAGGCACGGTGTTCGGCAGCATGATCGGCGGCTTGTTTGACAATATGATCGTAGACGTGCTGATCCGCATCCTTGTGCTGTTGGTGGTTGCACTGATCGGTCATGCGGTCAATATGGCACTCAACGTGCTGGGCTCGTTCGTGCATACCAGCAGATTGCAGTATCTGGAGTTCTTTGGAAAGTTTTTCGAGGATGGCGGTGAGGCGTTTGTGCCCATGACCCCCTCGGATCGCTATACGGATCAATAAAACCATTTATCTGAAAAATTTTAAGGAGAAATAAAATCATGAAAAAGACAATTCTTTTGACTATCGTTATGACTGCCATTCTGGCACTTGCTCTGACCATCGGCGCTTTTGCAGCACAAGAGCCCGTCGCTCCCATGGATCCCAATCCGATGGACCAGCAGACCGAGCAGGCACCCAAGCTGCTCTCCCAGATCTTCTGCGGCGGTACGCTGGCAATTCTTGGCGCAGCACTGGCTGTCGGTCTTGCAGGTATCGGTTCGGCTAAGGGCGTTGGTATGGTTGCAGAGGCAACCGCAGGTCTGCTTTCCGAGAACCCCAATATGTTCGGTAAGGCATTCGCGCTGATGGCACTGCCTATGACCCAGGGTATTTACGGTCTGGTTATTGCATTCCTGATCGTATTCAACGCAGGCTTGTTTGAAGAGGGTGGTATGAACAATCTGATCCAGCTCAGCATCCAGGAGGGTGCCTACTATCTGATGAGCGCACTGCCCATTGCCGTGGTAGGCTTGGTTTCTGCTCTTAAGCAGGCAAGAGTATCCGCTGCAGGCGTCAATCTGCTTGCAAAGCGTCCCGATCAGGTTGGTAAGGCAATCACCTCTGCAGCACTGGTTGAGACCTACGCAATTTTTGCACTGCTGATCTCGGTCATGCTGGTACTGGTAGGCCCGATGATGGTTTGATTCGCAGCCACAGGCCGCGCATACAAATTTAGAATTGAGGAAAAACCATGACAGGACTTGAAAAAATCAGCTCCCGTATCATAGAGGACGCCAAGGCTCGGGCACAGGAGATCCTGGATGAAGCAACAGAGCAAAGCCTTTCGATCAGGGCGCAGAATCTGGCGGATGCGCGCGCAACGCAGAACCGTCTGATCGCAGAAGCAGAAAAAGAGGGCGAGAGCCTGGTGATTCGCGCCAAATCCAACGCGGCCATGACCAGAAGAAACATCGAGCTTTCTGCCAGGAATGAAATGATCGAGCGTGCGTTTGACAGGGCAAAAGAGGAGCTTTATCAGATGGACCGTGAGAAATACGGGGCTTTGCTGCTCTCGCTTTTGTGCAAGACACTGAACGCGCAAAGAGAATCCGAAAAGGACAGCATGCGTCTGTACGGAGAGGATATTGCGCCCGCCTCTTATGAGCTTTTGCTGTGCGCACGTGATCATGCGGACGTTGCAAAGCCGTTGATGAACGGCGTCCGTCTTGCGGCTGCGTCCGGTAAGATCCCTGCGGATATGGCTGTAAAGCTCAGCCTTTGTCCCGAACCGATCGATATCGACGGTGGCCTTGTGCTGCGCTGCGGCAATATTGAGACCAACTGCGCCTTCTCCATGATGCTTGCGACCATTCGTCCCGAGCTGGAGCCTCGTGTGCAGCAGATCCTGTATAAGGATCAGAACAAAGCATAAGAAATTCTCCGGAAAGGTTGTTTGACCTATGTCGAAAAATCCACAACAAACCGCATATATGTATGCTTCCGCCCGCGTGCGCGCGCTTGAAACGGGGCTTGTGGGCAAGGAGCGCATCGAAGCACTGACCATGAGCGCCAACGTGGACGAGCTATATGCCCGCCTTGGCGAATATGGCGTTGAACTGGTCAAGGATGCCGATGGCAACGTGCAGGAGGAGGCAACGCTTCTGGGTATGCTTGACCGCGCCCTTACCGCTCTTCTGGAGTCCGTGCCTGCCCCCGAGCTGTTTGATTTCTTGCGGTATCCGTATGATTGCCACAACGTCAAGGCTGCCATCAAGAGCTACAAGCGAAAAACATCCGGCGCCCATCTGATGTCTGCGCTCGGAACCGTTGCGCCTGAGGAGATCTTGAAGATGCCCGAGCAGGACGATTATTCCGGACTGCCCGAGGAAATGGCTAAGGCTGCACCTCTGGCTGTGCAGGCCTATGCAAAGACCGCGGATCCCAGACAGATCGATCTGATTCTGGATAAGGCTTGCTATGCGGATATGCTCGCTTGCGTCAAAAGAGGCAAGGAACCCTTTCATTTGCAGCTGGTGCAGACAAAGATCGATCTCTCCAACGTGATGATCTGCCTGCGTCTTATCCGCATGGGAGCGGGAGAGCAGGGAGAGCTTTTGCTGGATCAGGCTTGGCTTGATGGCGGACTTTTGCAAAAGGATACGCTCTTGTGCGCGTATGAAAAGGGGGAAGAGGCATTGGCCTTCTGCCTGAACGGCACGCCCTACGAAAGGTTTGGCGTTGCTTTGCGCGAGCACGGAAAAACGGCAGCGGCTGCCGAGCGTTTGGTGGACGATTATTGCATGGAGCTTTTGCGTACAGTCAAGTATACCCATTTCGGTGCTCCCGTTCTGAGTGCATATTTCTACGCACAGGAATACGCAGTCAGAAATATCCGCATTGTCATCGCCGCCAAGCGTGCGGGACTTGCGGCTGAAACCATTCGGGAAAGGATCAGGACAAGCTATGTATAAGATCGGAATGATCGGTGAGCGCGACAGCGTCATCGGATATATGGCACTTGGCTTTTCAGTGCACGAGGCAGAGGATGTTGATAAGGCACGCGTGCTGCTGCACACTTTGGCCAAGGACAGTGAATACGCAATCATTTTTATCGTGGAAAACTTCGCGATCTCCCTTGAGGAGGATATCGCAAAATATAAGGACGCTCCCACCCCCGCGATCATTTGTATTCCGGGAAAGCAAGGAACCACGGGCTATGGCTTAAGTCAGGTCAAAAAGGCTGTGGAAAGAGCGGTTGGCGCGGACATATTGTTTAAGGAATAAGGAGTAATGGATATGGTAGAAGGCAAGATCCTCAAGGTATCCGGTCCGCTGGTCGTAGCGGAGGGGATGCGTGAAGCAAATATGTTTGACGTGGTCCGCGTAGGCAAGGACCGCCTGATCGGAGAGATCATTGAGATGCACGGAGACCGTGCGTCCATTCAGGTATACGAAGAAACCGCAGGCATCGGCCGAGGCGACAAGGTAGTATCTACGGGTGCACCGTTGTCGGTTGAGCTTGGCCCCGGTCTGCTGACCAATATTTACGACGGTATTCAGCGTCCCTTGGAGGCAATTAAGGAGCATTACGGTGCCAACATTGCCAAGGGTATTGATGAGCCCGCACTGGATCGCAGCAAGTACTGGCACTTTACTCCCGCACACGGATTTGGCGACAAGGTCGGTCCGGGTGACGTGTACGGTACAGTGCAGGAGACCGACGTTATTACGCATAAGATCATGGTGCCTCCCGGAGTCAGCGGTACCATCGTGGATCTGATCGAGGGCGACTATCGCGTCAGCGACCGCATCGGTAAGATCAAGCGTCCCGACGGTACCATTGAAGAGATCATGCTCATACAGAAGTGGCCGGTACGTGTGTCGAGACCGTATGCCGAAAAGCTGCCTCCCGTAGAGCCTATGATTACGGGTCAGCGTTCGATCGACGCACTGTTCCCGATCGCAAAGGGCGGCACTGCCTGCGTTCCCGGTCCGTTTGGCGCGGGGAAAACCGTGGTACAGCATCAGCTGGCCAAGTGGAGTGACGTGGACGTGGTGGTCTACATTGGTTGCGGTGAGCGCGGCAACGAGATGACCGACGTTCTTCGTGAATTCCCTGAGCTGACCGACCCCAGAACCGGAAAATCGCTCATGGAGCGTACCGTGCTGATCGCAAATACCTCGGATATGCCGGTTGCGGCACGTGAGGCGTCGATCTACACGGGTATTACCATTGCGGAATATTACCGCGATATGGGCTATAACGTAGCAGTAATTGCAGACTCCACCTCTCGCTGGGCAGAGGCCTTGCGCGAGATGTCGGGTCGACTTGAGGAAATGCCGGGTGAAGAGGGCTATCCCGCTTACCTGACCAGCCGCTTGGCTCAGTTCTATGAAAGAGCGGGTAAGGTGGTCTGCCTTGGCGACGACGGAAGAATCGGTACGCTGTCCGCTATTGGCGCAGTATCTCCGCAGGGCGGTGATATTTCCGAGCCTGTGACCCAGGCAACGCTTCGTATTGTGAAGGTGTTCTGGGGACTGGATTCCTCGCTTGCCTACAAGCGTCATTTCCCGGCCATCAACTGGCTCAATTCCTACTCCTTGTACCGTGACCGACTCAGTGATTGGTTCTCACAGAACGTATCTGCCCGCTGGATGGATATGACAGGCAAGTGCCTTAAGATCCTGCAAGAGGAGGCGGAGCTCAACGAGATCGTGCAGCTGGTCGGTATGGATGCTTTGTCAAGCGAGGACAGACTGACCCTGGAGATCGCGCGCAGTGTGCGTGAGGACTTCTTGCAGCAGTTCGCATTTGACGAGGTGGACGGTTATACCCAGCTGGACAAGCAGTACGAGATGCTGACGCTGGTATTTGACTTTGAGCAAAAGGCTGCAGTCGCAGTGGCCGAGGGCGCGGACATCGAAGAGGTCTCCCAGCTGCCCGTGCGTGAGCAGATCGGCCGTTTCAAGGCTGTTCCTTATGCGGATTATAAGGCTGAATCCGAAAAAATCAAGCAGGAAATCTCCCGTCAGCTGGATGCGCTTACCCGTGCATGAGCTGAGAAAGGATTTGCAAAATGATCAGAGAATACAGAACCATAGAAGAAGTTGCGGGCCCTTTGATGCTGGTCAAGCAGGTTGAGGGAGTCAAGTACGACGAGCTGGGCGAGATCGAGCTGCCTGACGGCAGTATTCGTCGCTGCCGCGTGCTGGAGGTTAACGGCAGAAACGTGTTGGTGCAGCTGTTTGAATCCTCCGCCGGTATCAACTTGGCGCACTCCAAGGTGCGCTTTACGGGACACGGTGTGCAGATGCCCGTGTCTGTCAACATGCTCGGACGCGTTTTCAGTGGCATGGGTGAGCCGATCGACGGTGGCCCTGCCATCATTCCCGATAAGTCGCTGGATATCAATGGCACACCCATCAATCCTGCGGCGCGCTACTATCCCTCTGAGTTCATTCAGACAGGCATTTCGACCATTGACGGTCTGAATACACTGGTAAGAGGCCAGAAGCTGCCCATTTTCTCGGGCTCGGGTCTGCCTCACGCGAACTTGGCGGCACAGATCGCGCGTCAGGCAAAGGTGCGCGGCAGTGATTCCAAGTTTGCAGTTGTGTTTGCCGCAGTGGGTATTACCTTTGAAGAAGCCGATTTCTTCATTTCGGACTTCAAGAAGACGGGTGCGATCGACAGAACCGTATTGTTTATCAACTTGGCAAGTGACCCGGCAATTGAAAGAATTACCACGCCCCGTATGGCACTGACCGCTGCAGAATACCTGGCATTTGAATGCGACATGCACGTGCTGGTCATCATGACCGATATCACCAATTACGCAGAGGCTTTGCGTGAGGTGTCCGCCGCACGTAAGGAGGTTCCCGGCAGACGCGGATATCCCGGATATCTGTACACCGACCTTGCAACTATGTATGAAAGAGCAGGCAGAAAAATGGGATCTGAGGGCTCAATCACCATGATCCCGATCCTGTCCATGCCCGAGGATGATAAGACTCACCCCATTCCCGACCTGACAGGCTATATTACAGAGGGACAGATCATTCTGTCGCGCGAGATGTACCGCAAGGGCTATATGCCTCCCGTGGACGTGCTGCCTTCGCTGTCGCGTCTGAAGGATAAGGGCATTGGCGAGGGCAAGACGCGCGAGGACCACTCGGGCGTGCTTAACCAGCTGTTCTCCTCTTATGCAAGAGGCAAGGACGCAAAGGAGCTGATGGTGGTACTGGGCGAGGCTGCGCTGACCCCCATGGACAGACTTTATGCAAAGTTCTCGGATGCCTTTGAAGAGAAGTTTATCAACCAGGGCTTTTACGAGGATCGAACCATTGAGCAAACGCTGGACATCGGTTGGGAGCTGCTGTCCATTCTTCCCAAGTCCGAAATGAAGCGTATCAAGCCCCAGTACGTCGAAAAGTACTGGCCCAAGAAGTAAGTATCGATGAAACAAGCCGCCCCATCAAGGCGGTACGGAGGCAATTATGGCAGAAACCTACAACGTCAATCCGACGCGTATGGAACTGAAAAAAATGAAAACCCGTTACGCCAACGCCCGCAGAGGCCACAAGCTTCTCAAGGATAAGCGAGACGGGCTGATGAAGCAGTTTCTGGAGACTGTGCGTCAGAATAAAGAGCTGAGAGAGAGAGTTGAGACATCCCTGTCCGGGGTGTACGGTAGCCTTTCTATCGCAGCAGCCGTATCCGGCCCTGCGGTGCTGGAGGAATCTCTCATGTTACCCAAAAAGGAGGGCAAGCTGGACGTGCGCTATCGCAACGTTATGAGCGTGACTGTGCCCGAATTTTCTCTTGAGATCGTGGGTAAGGACGGACAGGACAGCTATAATTACGGTTTGGTGTTTACCTCGGGGGAGCTGGATGCTTCGCTTGCACAGATGAACGCGCTCTTGGAGGATCTGGTTGCGCTTGCCGAGAGCGAAAAGACGGTGCAGCTGTTGGCAGAGGAGATTGAAAAGACCCGCCGTCGCGTCAACGCTCTGGAGTATATCATGATTCCCAAGTATCTGGCTACCATTAAGTCGATCAAAATGAAGCTGGATGAAAACGATCGCGGCAATACCACCCGTTTGATGAAGGTCAAGGATATGATGGTCAAGGCACAGATGCAGGCGGGGAAGGATGACGAGGATCAAGAAGAATAAGCTGTACTGATAAGAGAAGCTCTTGCGACAGGCAAGGGCTTTTCTTTTTTTGTCAAAGATCCGATCCTTTTATATGGTAAAAATCAACAATACATTAAAAAATAAACAAAATCGATTAGCAACAGCGGGAGAAATCTGATTGAAAAGAGCGTCATGGGAGCGGAGAATCCTGATGCTGTGCGCGGGCGGCTTTCCGTAGGCCGGACTGAGTGGGACAGGTATTTGCTTCCTTGTCGTGAAACATATGGAAATCCATATAAAATAAAGATATTTTTTCATTTTCCTTTGGTGCGTCAAACGCGTCTGTTCATGCGAATATCTTGACAATTATCGGGGGAATGTGTTAGAATATGATGAAGAATTATAATGCTGATACTATGGGGAATTGGCGAAATCGGTAAGGAAAGGAGGTACGGACCGTGAAGTTGGATCTGATACGTGAAAAGATCAAGGGCGCTTGGGAATATAAACGTGCAGCGCTTTTATGGACCGTGCTTTCCGTACTGGTCTTTGCGGTGATCGGCATTATGTTTCTGCAGTTTTCGGATGCATACTTCACCTCGGATACCTTCGAGGAGCTGATCGTGGATTCGGGAAGTACGGACAGCGTGATCTACGTATTGCTGGACGATTACGTGTTGATGGCCTTTTTGCTGCTGCTGTTTGCTTGCAGCTGCGTGGCATTTCTGATGCAGCTGTGGACGGACGACGTCACCGATTATTACATATTGCTTTTGCTTTGGAGCCTTGCCTTTTATCTGGTATACGGCTTGAATTTGTTCAATCCGGGCGGCGGAGCCGTGCACTATCTGGTTCGTACGCTTTCGGGGACACTGTATCAGCTTTCCACCATTCCGCTGCTGCTTTGTCTGTACACAAAAACCCGACGCTATCGAGGTTTCTTGCGCGGTGTGCTGATCGTTGAGTACATGCTTTGCGCACTGTATGCGTTGTTTGCGGTGACGGGCTTGTTCCCGATCGTTCTGCATTATCTTGAATTCGTATGTGACCTTTTGTTCTGCGTCACTGTCGTGTTCATTTTGATTCTGGGCTTCAAGGAGGCCAAGCAGGATAACGGCTTTTACCGTTTGCTCTGCCCGCTGATGATCGCTGAGCTGATCGGCGTCGGCATCATCACACTGATCGCCGTGATCGGTGACGGGAACGGTCTGTTCATGCAGAGAAGAGTGTTCGTTGAAATTGTACGGAATCTCAATCTGCACCCCTTGCGTGAGTTTTATCTGCAGCGTATGCTGCTGATCAATCTGATGCTGATCCTGTTTGTCAACCTGGTCTACGAGCTGATGCATAACAAAACCAGCCTTCGCGTTCTCAATTACGAAAAGGAATCCGCGCAGGGCTATGCCGTAGCGGTCAGAGAGCGTATCGACGAGGTGAGACGCATCAAGCATGATACGATGCATCACATCAATGCATGCAATATGCTGTATACGCAGGGCGAATTTGAGCGACTGGGCGAATATCTGCAAAAGCTGCAGACCGACGGTCAGGCCATAGCCCCGTTGCAATACAGCAACAATCTCATGATAGACTATATCATCATGAGCTTTTCCAGAAAGGCTGAGAAGCTGCAGATCCCATTGCAGACCGACATTGCGGTGCTGCCGGAGCTTTCGATCTCTGATTCGGATCTGTGCTCACTGCTCAATAACATATTGCAAAATGCCATCGATGCCTGCGTCAAGCTGAAGGATGCAGAGCGACGTTGGATCAGACTTGAGATCCATGCGGATGAGAACAAGGTGTTCTTTACCTGTGTCAATTCCTGCGACGGATACTTTATAGAGCATAACGGTAGATATCTGACTACCAAGCGTGACAGCGCATCGCACGGCTACGGATTGAGCATTATTCGCAGCCTTTGCAGCCACAACGGCGGCGCGATGGCGTCCGAAATCAACGGCAATCGCTTTACCATCAAGGTAGCACTGCCGTATCATTCTGCTAACGAGAAGGGAACGCAAGATGACATCCAGAAAGAGAATCAGTGAAATATTGGTAGAAAATCGCAAGATGAGCCCCGCCCAGGCTGATCAGATCCTTGCGATCATGCAAGCGGGCAGAACCGGAAAAAGTGAGCAGGAGCTGATCCTGGAGCGCGAATTTGCTGCGGAAAAGGATATCGCTGCAGCGGTTGCCTATAAATACGGACTTCCGCTTGTGGAGCTGGAGGGGAAAACGCTGGATGATGAGCTGATCCGTCGCGTGGATATCAACGTGCTCAAAAAGCACCGTATCGTTCCGGTTGCGCTGACCGAGGACGTGCCACCCGTGATGAAGCTGGCGATGTTCAATCCCATGAACGCAAGTGCCATCGAGGACGTAGAGCTGCTCTCCCGCGTTTCGGTTGAGCCGGTGGTTGCAACCGCTACCGAGATCATGAACGCTATCGATAAATGCTTTGGTACCGAGACCATGCGTTCGGCAGTCGATCAGTTTACCAAGGAGCGTGAAAAGACCTCTGCCGCCATTGAGGACGAAAAGGGCGAGGATGTCAGCTCAGCCCCCATCGTCGTGCTGGTCAATACGCTGCTTGAGCAAGCAGCGCGCCAAAGAGCGTCGGATATTCATATCGAGGCACTGCAGGAATCCTTGCGTGTGCGTTTCCGTATCGACGGCGTGATGTATACAAGACATAAATATTCCAATGAGCTGACGGGCGCAGTGCTTGCCAGAATCAAGATCCTGTCCGGTATGGATATCTCCGAGAAGAGAAAGCCGCAGGATGGCAGAATGACCTATTTTGTGGACGGCAGAGAATATGATATCCGTGTGTCCGTGCTGCCTACCACTTACGGAGAGAAGTGCGTTATGCGTCTTGCGCTCAAAAAGAGCCTGAGCCGCGATAAGAGTACGCTGGGTCTGAATAACGACGACCTGCAGAAGTTTGATCATATCATGTCTTACCCCAACGGTATCGTGCTGGTTACGGGACCTACCGGTTCGGGTAAATCGACCACTCTTTACACGGTGCTGAGCGAAAAGAACCGTGAAGAGGTCAATATTGTCACGGTTGAGGACCCGGTCGAGGCGAATATCGACGGTATCAATCAGGTACAGGTCAATACCAAGGCGGATCTGACGTTTGCATCAGCCTTACGTTCTATCTTGCGTCAGGACCCCGATATCATCATGATCGGTGAGATCCGTGACGTCGAGACCGCAATGATTGCGATCCAGGCGTCGATCACGGGCCACTTGGTGGTCAGCACCGTGCATACCAACTCGGCCGCCAACACCGTTACCCGTCTTCTGGATATGGGCGTTGACTCGTATCTGATCGCTGACTCGGTGGTGGGTATCATTACACAAAGACTTGTGCGCAGACTGTGTCCCAACTGCAAAAAGATGAGACGCGCAGAGGAATACGAGCTTGAATTTATGGGACAGGACCCCCACGTGCCCACCAATATCTGGGAGCCGAGCGGCTGTCAGAGCTGCAACGGCACGGGCTACTACGGACGAATCGGCGTTTATGAGATCATGGAGCTCAGCCCCGCGATCAAGCGTCTGATCAAC
>JAFQUG010000351.1 GCA_017408625.1 Clostridia bacterium
GTTGACCGAGGCACGAGGGAAACAAGTGAAGCGGTTGCGGTGGTAGGGGTTCCCATACGGACGCTCTTTTACCAAGAGCAGAACGTGAAAAAGCCACCACGTATGTGATGGCTTATTTCATTTATCTCCGCTATTTCCGCAGTCCGATCGGTTCTCTTTTTTCACTCGCCACAGGCGAATAGAGTTGGTAGATGCTCTTATTGAGCATCTACCTCCGCTCCGCCCCACTCTACAACGCAAAATCCCTTGCGCTCAAACAACTCAAACGCCTGCGGTTCGATCTCTACCGCCTCGTCAAGCGGCATATACGCCATGAACACGCGCAACAGGCTGTCAGGCGCGGGATTGATCTCCAAGACAGCCGAATCGGTATACGCGTCTGTCTGGAAGCTGATCAGATTGTAAGCGTTGTTCTGCATGCGCGGTAGCCAATAAATGATAAACTCGTTGGCCTCGCGGGCGTTAAGTCCCTGCTCTGCCAATGCCCACTCCAAAAACGCTGCGGTGTCTTCTCCTGCAACACAAAAGCCCCTAGAGAAATCGTATTGTGCATCGGTTTTGCCTTCCCAGAACAGGCAATAATACTGCTTACCGTCCGGGAATGTCAGCGTGCCGTCGGGATGTGCGACAAAATTCTGCCAGCCAAGTGTGCCGTGTGCAGGATAGGTGAAGGTCAACTCACCGTTCAAAAGCACGCGCACGTCGCATTCGGTGGGCGTCTCGGGATACAGATAAATGACCGGCTTTTCGGCAACCACCTCATCGGTGCAAACGTGGGTGTCCTCCTCAGTCGTTTGTTCCTCGGTCGTCTGCTCCTCGGTCGTTTGGGGATCGGTACTCGGGATATCGGGCAAAATAGCGGTCTCAATCGGCTCGGGATCGGTGGGATATGTGTCTGCTTCGGTGCTCTGCGCGTCAAGGCCGTAAACGGGATCGTTGTTTGCACATGCTGCAAATGCAAACAGACACAGAATCATTGCCATACATAAGCTCAGTTTTTTCATCATAAACCTCCTGTGTGAGTTTTCTTCTACCTATATAAACGACAAAAATACGAAAATGTTCCCCGATTACGAAAAAAAGTTGCTTTTTCAAGCAACTTTTTTCTTTTTCGCGATTCGTTTGACCAGCATTGCGATCAGCAGCATGATATACGACGCTGCGGTAAAGCCCGCGACGTAAATAAACAGGCACCAAGGATACGGCACGATTGCCTGCACGCTTGAATAGACGGGCAAGGACGGCTCGCAATGGCGGCTGACAAAGAACATGTTAAAGGTCTCGTCCGGCACGATACCCACTACCACGGCAAGCTCGTTGAGTAACACAGCCATCCCCACCGCCACGGAAAATACCGCCATACCCTTCAGAATGGTTTTGTGCTCGGCTTTGACGGTGCCCGTATAATACAAGAATACTCCGATGACCGGCATGGATGCATGACAGATCATGCTCTGGATATTGATCCAAACACTGCTTGTGTATACGTCGCCGGGATAGACCATGACACATACCCCCGCAAAAATTGCAAACGTAGCAAGAAAGCTGTACAGATAGCTTTGCAGCTTGCCGCGCGTAAAGGAGGCAAGCAGCCCCACGTACATGGGCATGGAGCAGAATTGCCACGGGAAAGCGTACCACTGGTAATCAAACACCACGCCGCCCTCGTAAGAAAAGCTGTACTGGGTCTGCTTGTAGATTTCCAAGATCAGCACGGCCAACGATGTGATAAACACCACGGCCGTCACGTTTTTGATCTTTCCTTGCTTATAAAGCATGCAAAGCAGCACCGTCGCGCCCACGGTCAAAAGCAGCCAAAGAATATGAAACCACCCGAACCACGTAGGTGTTGTCATTTTCAGATGCATGACGTCTTCGATGAGGAATTCAAGCATGTTTCTCTCCCTTTCATTTTTCTGCCTACATTGTATCACACGCGACATTTCCCGACAAGAACCTTGAACCATTCTTAAGAATTATTAATATTTTGCGCTTGCCGCACGGCACATTGTATGATATAATAAATAAAATAAAAGCAGAAATATTTTGCAAAGGAGCAGGAATATGAAGCACACGCAAAAGGATATGGCTCTGCTGCGTTTTGCAGAGGACCATCACGATCCCGCCAAAGTTCCCTTTACTTTCACGCTGGACGGTACGCGCTACGAGGGCTTTCCCGGGGAATTCTGCCCGCAGGTTGAGCGCGAGCGCATTGACGCGAGCATCACGCGCTACCGCATCACCGCCCAAACCAAGGACGGTCTGCTTTTGACTGCGGATCACTTTACTTACCGCGATTTTGCCGTGAGTGAATGGGTCATGAGCATCCAAAACGTCTCGGATCACGCGTCCGCCACCATCTCGGATTGGAGATTTTCCACCACCTTCAAGACCACGTCAGCGTCCTTGTATCATGGCAACGGTGACACCTGCGGCGTCAATGGCTACGAATGGCAGACCGACCAGCTGACCGCTGCGCCGCTTTGCATCGCCCCTGTGGGTGACGGTACGTCCTGCAACGGTGCATTTCCCTATATGCGACTGCTGACTCCCGAGTGGGGCGTCAACCTTGCCATTGGCTGGAGCGGCCACTGGAGCGCGGATTTTGCCATGACCGAAGCAGGTGCGAAATTCACCGCAGGTCAAGGCTTTTTCCACGCATA
>JAFQUG010000352.1 GCA_017408625.1 Clostridia bacterium
GATCGCGGCATTTCTCTCAAGGATGCCCGCCGCTACTGCATCATCGGCTGCGTTGAGCCCTGCGTTCCCCACTATACCGACGGTTGGCACGATGCTGCGTTCTTCAACATGTGCCGTCCTATGGAAATGGTGTTCTCGAACGGTATGGACAAGGGCGAGCAGATCGGCCCCAAGACGGGTGACGTATGCAAGATGAGCCGCTTTGAGGACTTCTTCGAGGCTTACAAGACCCAGCAGGAATTCTTTGTCAAGATGATGGTACAGGCTGACAACGCAGTAGACTACGCGCACAGCGTTCGTTGCCCCCTGCCCTTCCAGGCATCCCTGATCGACGACTGTATGGCACGCGGCAAATCCAACCAGGAGGGCGGCGCAAGATTCAACTTCACCGGTCCTCAGGGCTTTGGTATTGCCAATAACACCGACGGTCTGCTGGCTGTCAAGACGCTGGTCTTTGACACCAAGCAGGTATCCATGGCTGACTATAAGGAGGCCATTGAAAACAACTTCGGTGAGGGCTTTATTCCCAAGAAGGCTGAGGAGCTGACTGTTGAAACGGTCAAGCAGCTGGTGCTGGCGGGCGTCAACGCAACCGACGCACAGATCGCCGAGATCTATCAGAGCTTCCTGACCGCATCCTTTATCCCCGAGGATAAGAAGAAGAAATATCAGCAGATCAGAGAAATGATCACCAATCTGCCCAAGTACGGCAACGACCTTGAGGACGTTGACACCTTTGCGCGCGAGGTTGGCGAGACCTACACCGATATCCTGCCCAAGTTCACCAACTGCCGCGGCGGTATCTTCCAGGCAGGTCTGTATCCTGTATCCGCAAACGTACCGCTGGGCTACCAGACCGGTGCAACCCCCGACGGCAGACTGTCCAACACCCCCATTGCGGACGGTGTCGGCCCTGCGTCCGGCAGAGACACGCTCGGCCCGACTGCAACTGCCAACTCGGTATCCCGCCTCAACCACGCAGCAGCCTCCAACGGCACGCTGTTCAACCAGAAGTTCCATCCCTCCGCACTTGCGGGCATGGGCGGACTTGAAAAATTCGTTGCCTACCTGCGCACCTTCTTTGATCAGAAGGGCATGCACGTTCAGTACAACGTCGTCTCCAAGGACACACTGCTGGACGCTCAGGCACATCCCGAAAACTACAAGACGCTGGTCGTCCGCGTGGCGGGCTACAGCGCACTCTTCACCACCCTTTCCCGCTCGCTGCAGGATGACATCATCAACAGAACGGAACAAGGTTGGTAATTATAGTCACCATTTTCTCGCCAAAGATCCTTCGCTTCGCCAATCCTTGCTCTGTCATTCTCGAGCGAAGCGAAGAATCTTGAGCAAGGATTGGCTCGCTCAAGGATGACATGGCGAGAAAATGGAGAAAATTCTCTACGAAAGGATCTGTTATGGAACAGTATTACGACAGAGTCGGTCGTATTTTTGATATACAGCGTTATTCGGTCCATGACGGACCCGGAATCCGCACCATTGTATTCTTGAAGGGCTGCTTCTTGCGCTGCAAGTGGTGCTGCAACCCCGAATCGCAGGAATTCAAGATTCAGCAAATGGTACAGGGCGGCAAGCAAAAAACGGTCGGCTATGATATCTCCGTGCGTGAGCTGATGGAGGAGCTGGCCAAGGACCGCATGTATTTTCAGCGCTCGGGCGGCGGCATTACGCTGTCCGGCGGTGAATGTCTTGCACAGCCCGAATTTACCGAGGCTTTGCTGCGTGCCTGCCACGATTACGGCTTTACCACCGCGATCGAGACCACCGGCTTTGCCAAGAGAGAGATCATTGAGCGCATCATCCCGCATGTGGACTACGTGCTCATGGACATCAAGCACATGGACAGCGCAAAGCACGAGGCCTTTACCGGCAGACCCAACGAGCTGATCTTGGAGAACGCCAAGTGGATCGCTGAGAATGCAAGCAGCATGACCGTGCGCGTGCCCACCGTCCCCACCTTTAACGCGACCGCTGCAGAGATTCGCGACATCGCTAAATTTGCAAACACGCTGTCCGGCGTCAAGGAGATCCATCTTCTCCCCTATCACCGCCTGGGCACAGATAAATATACCGGCATCGGCAGAGAGTACACCCTGCCGGACATTCTCCCTCCCGAAAGAGGAATGATGGAGTCGCTGGTCGAGGCTGCCAAGAGCGTCTGCGACCTGCACGTCCAGATTGGCGGATAGCGTGAAAGCATCAGCCATCTCAAACCCAAGGTTGCTGTTTCACGCATAAATCCTTCCTAAACATGGGACCCAACCCATGTTTGCCGTAAACGGCACGGGCGGATTTCTAAACTTTTCATTGGAGGCTAATATGAACAATCTCCCCAAGGATCTGGAGATGAGAGACAAAATGCGCATCGTTCAGGAGCTGGTTCCCGGACGACAAATCACCATTTTGCACATCATCGCAAACCCCGATCCCATTCTATATCAGAAAATGGGTCTTGACCCCAAGCTGGACTACACCCACGCGGCTATCGGTATTCTGACTGTCAGCCCGGCTGAAACCGCCGTCATTACGGCAGATATTGCCATGAAGAATGCCAACGTGGACCTCGGCTTTGTGGACCGCTTCTCGGGCACGCTGATCATCACGGGCAGAGTTTCCGAGGTGGAGTCGGCTTTCCATGCCATCGCTGATTATTTCCGCGATACGCTGCATTTCGCTGTCTGCGACGTAACCAAGACCTGATCATGAAAAAGCTGATCTTAGTCGGCAGAGTGGCAGCAGGCAAAACCACCCTGACGCAAGCGCTCAAGGGTGAGCAGCTGCACTACTGCAAGACACAGTATATCAATTATTTTGACACCATTATTGACACACCCGGCGAGTATACCGAAGTCAAGCAACTGGGCGCGGCACTCGCACTCTACGCTTACGAGGCAGACATCGTCGGTATTGTCATAAGTGCCAACGAGCCGTTTTGCGTCTTTCCGCCCGCCATTACCTGCATGGTCAACCGTGAGGTGATCGGCATTATCTCGGGCGTGGACAAGCCGGACGCAAACGTGGAGCAGGTGCGCCGCTGGCTGAGGCTTTGCGGCTGCGAAAAGATCTTTGAGGTCAGCTCGTATTCGGGCAAGGGACTGACGCAGATCATCGAATACCTGCGTGAGCCGGGCGACGCCCCCGACGCAAGACCCGTATAACCAACCGAAAGGAATTTTTGATTTATGAGCATGACAAAGGTAATTTGCTTTGCCAACAACAAGGGCGGAAGCGGAAAATCCACCACCTGCTCCAACGTGGGCTATGCCATGTCCGCAATGGGCAAAAAGGTGCTTTTGATCGACGGCGACATGCAGATGAATCTGACGCTGTCCTTCTTTGATGAGGAAAAGGCACTGGAGTACGCAAAGAACGGCAAAAACCTCTATACCGCTATGCGCGAGCAGAAGGATCTGTACGATTTCATCGTGCCCACCGAGTACGAAAATTTGGACATTATCCCCTCCTCCACGCTCATGAGCAGCATCGAGTTTGAGCTGTTTACCAAGTGGCAGCGCGAATTTATCCTGCGTCAGGGACTTACCAAGATCATGGCGCTCAACAAGTACGACTATATTCTGATCGACTCGCCCCCCACTCTGGGCTGCTGGGTCATGAACATCATGTGCGCGTCGGATTATCTGATCGTGCCGGTCGAGGCCTCTCCCTGGGGCTTGTTTGGTCTTGCCAATATGTTTGAATTCTACGAGCAGGTCAAGCAGATCGCACCCAAGTTAGAGCTGCTCGGCATCGCGGTCACCAAGGCAAGCGAGCGCAAGAATTATTTCCGTCAGACCATGGAAACACTTTCCGAGCTTGACAACGTCAGACTGTTTGAAAACTACATCCGCGTAGACAGCACGGTCGAATGGGCGCAGGATAACTCCAAGCCCGTTTGTGCTTACAAGAAGTCCAGCCGCGCGGCAGGCGAATACATCAAACTCACAGAGGAGGTTCTCAAATATGCCCATCGGTAAGCAAAGCATCAACAGAGTAGCCAAAAAGGCCGATACAGAAGAGATCAAGCCCGTAGCAGCAGAACAGCCCGCAAAAGCAAAAAAGCCCTCCACGGCAAAAAAAAGCACATCCGGCGCGACCCGCACAAAAACGGTCAAGCTGACGCCTCCCGAGGTTGATCCCAAGCAGGAATCCCCGGTTGTCACCGAACCCGAGATCCCTGCCGTGACAGAGCACGTCATTGCCAACATCGATCCCGAGGTGGTCGAAAAGGTGGTCGGAAAAGAGACCCCCGCACCCAAGGACGGAAAGGTCAAGCTGACCGATCCCATGCCCAGTTATTTGTTGTAATATTGATAAACGCCCCCGCCACGGAATCCTGTGGCGGGGGCGTTTGGGAGGGCGATCGAATTTCGGCTTTGCCGAATTATTTCGCCCCTTCGAAATGCTAATATCTGTTGAAAATATTGACACTCGTAGGGGAGGATATCATGTCAAGAGTAACATGGTTTACAAATTGTGAAGGCACATGGTTTACAATATGCGACCAATAATTTTGGAGCGAAGGCGTAGCCGAAGCGGAAAAATTATTGGTCGGGCGCGCGGTAGCGCGGGTCGCCATCGATCAAATAGGCGCGTTTGAAAGTAAAAACACGTTTTTCAATATCGATCTGACCTATCCTGAATTGTCTGAAATAGAGA
>JAFQUG010000353.1 GCA_017408625.1 Clostridia bacterium
CTTCCCCTGCCATGCCACGTGATTATAATCATTCTTGGCATCCGGATACTCCTTTAAGAGCTCGGTTGTATTGACCGCACCCTTAGAGGCAGTCTCCTTGGTATGCCAGGTCCAATAGAACATAGCCAGAGTCTTATCCTCGCGAGGTGCGCCAACGTCTGCATAGGTCAGTGAAACTCTTCCAAGCCCGTCGGTAAACACCCATGTATCGGGCATGACCTCGGTCTGATGGCTCAAACTTTCCTCGGGAATGACCACAGGCTCATCCGGCTCAACAATGGTCTGCGGCTCCAGCTGGAAAAAGGGCTGCTCGGGCTGCTCAACAAAGGTAACGCGCATATCCCAGTCTCTTCTGCTTTCGGAGCCGTTGGTATAAACGTAGCTGCCGTTGCCTGAATAGTCCTGCACCCAAACGCCAACCTGACCGCGCACGTCGTGAATGCGCAAAAAGTATTCACCTGCCGGCAGCGGATCAAAGGTCAGAGCGTTGTAAGCATTGTCACGCAAAGGGTCGAAGCGCTGCGTGACCAAAGGCTCTGCAAGAATTGTGATATCATAATTGGTATCCCACGCGTAAAGACTCAGCGTAGCTGCCGAATCGGACGTGCTCCACGTAGGCATGGAGACGGAAACCTCGGTAAAAGCACCGCCAAGACCCAAACGGATGCCGTAATCTCCGCCGACGATTTGCGGCCCTCTGCCCGTGCCCGCGCTGCCATTCACGTTAACCACAACACCGGCTGCAAATACGGTCTGTACACCGGCCGCCGCCAGCACGGAAAGCGTCATGAGCAAGCAAAGGACACCTGCAATAATTCTTCTATTGGATTTCATAGAATACCTCCTTTTCATAATTGGGAGTCGTTGGACAAATTATACCATAAAATCTGCCGCGCGTCAATAGATTTGCACAAGATTCACAAGACAAGAAAACTCCAACAGCATTGACGTCTGTTGGAGTTTCCTTTATTTATCGAAAAATACAAATGATCAGATAGATCAGCACGCACAAAGCTGCGCCGGGCGAAGCAAATGCAAGGCCGATATGCTTGACAATTGCGCCAAAGCTCAGCTTGCTTGCAGGCTTATATGCATCCGATGCGTTATGCTTGGCATAAGAACGGTACAGTCTGCTGCTCTCGCCGCAGAAAACGGCCAAGCACAAGAGCAGTGCGGCGATCATCAGGATCAAAAACAGTGTGGTGGCACTCTGCGTGACGTAAAAATCCGCAAAGCCGCTCTGCCCGAACAGGCAAAACAGATTGTACAGCAAATGCACGATCATGGTGCAAAATACCGAACGGGTGGCATACATGGTCAAAGCCAGAATCACGCCTGCAAACAGGTATACAGGCATCGCAGACAAGTTGAAATGCAGCATGGAGAACAGTATCGAGCTGACCGCCACTGCGCAGATCACACCCCTGCCCTCAAATTCAGCACACAGCATACTGCGATAAATGATCTCCTCGCAAATCGCGGGCAATATTGCATATGCCAGGATCAGATAAAGCATGCCGGCCATGGTGCCGTCGTGCCTGGAGGTGAACGTATCATAGAGCACAAAGCTCTGTCCCTCACTCAGACTTCCCATCAGAACACTGAGCAAAAAGCAGCCCGTGATCAAAGCACCCGCCGCACTTACCACAATGAAAATATGATCGGGCTTGGGCGGTGCAAACCGCAAGCGCTTTGCGTAATCCTTTCCGCGGAAGCGGAAAAAGAGATATCCGGGAATGATAAAGATCAGAATCTGCAACAGCACCACGGCCAAGTACTCATTGCTGCGATCAAGCAGCAGCGTATCGATCAGGCGCGAGAGCAACAACAGCACGAAATTGGCAAGCACCAATAGTGCCACAGGGTCAAAGGGCAGCTTTCCAAGCAGCGGAATTCTCTTCCATCTGTACATAAATCGCTGCCACTGCAAATTGTCATCGCCATGCCCTTGCTGCTCTTCAGCCTCGTCCGGCTCCCACGTGTCGTCGCTTTGCTCCCCATAATCCTCATCGGCAGATAGGGAGGGCTGATCGTATGCGTATTCACTGTCGTTGATAATGGTCTGGGCGGGATCATCCAAAAGATCCTTTTGCTCCTGCGTATCCACGCGTCTCTCCCCCTTTTCCGTGATGATGCGATTGACGGGTATATCGTAGTCTCCGTGCGGCAGCGTATCGGTCACGCTCACGTCAAACGCGGCGCAAGCTGTCACACCGCCAAAATCGGCCAGAAAACGATCGTAATAGCCCTTTCCGTAGCCAATTCTGTACCCCTCGGCATCCACAGCCAGTGCAGGCACAATGCAAAGCGCATTCCCTGTGCTCTGCCATGGTAAGCATTCGGGGTCCGGCTCTAAAATTCCAAAGCTTCCGCGCGTCAGTCTTTCGGGTGCATCTACCGCAAAGAATGCCATGCGCCCCGATTTGTCAAGACATCTCGGATACGCAACGACCTTGCCCTTCTGCCACGCATCAGCCGCCACGGCCGACAGATCAAGCTCGCTGCCGCGCGCAGCATACAAAAGCACGCAATCCGATTGCGTATACGCATCGGATGCCAGAATCTGCGCACAGATGCGCGCATTCTGCTCTGCGCGCTGCTCGGGCGTCATCCCGTCACGCAGATTTGCAAAGCGTGCACGAAGCTCTCTTTTTTGGGTGTCGATCATTTTGCAAACACCGAAGCGCCGATCTGCTCCGCCTTCTCCTTGCCGCAAAGTGCCTCGGCCAATGCAAGGCCGAATTCCAGTGCTGCACCCATGCCCTTGGAGGTGATGACCTTGCCGTCGCACTCCACGCGCGCGTCGGTCACGGTCGCTCCTTCAAGGTACTCTTCAAATCCGGGATAGCAAACAGCCCTTTTGCCTGACAAATATCCGCGCTTGCCAAGCACCATGGGTGCTGCGCAAATGGCGCAGAGATACGCATCATTGCGCGCAGCCGCACGCAAAGCTGCATCTACCACGCGAGAGTTATTCAGATTCTCCGAGCCGGGCATGCCGCCGGGCAAAATGATCATATCAGGAGCGCTGTCACGGTACATGGTGTCCGGAATGTCGGCCTGCACACGGATGCCGTGCGCACCCATGATGCTGTCACCGCCCACGCCGACCGTAGTGACGGGCACGCCTGCGCGACGCAGCACGTCCAGCGGTGTCAGTGCCTCGATCTCCTCAAAGCCGTTTGCCAAAAACAAATATACCATGATGCTCCTCCTTCAAATATTCAAAAATGCTTATGCGAAAAATGCGACCAGATCATCGATCTTGACGCTCTGCTCTTCTCTTGTGACCAGGTTCTTGACCTTGGCCTGGGCTGCAGCATACTCGCTGCCGCCGATGATCACCACGTGCGAGAATCCTTGACGCACACCCCAATCCAGCTGCTTGCCGAACTTCTTCTTGCCGATATACAGAGTGGATGCCACGCCCGCGTCACGCAAGGACTCGACAAGACAAGCGCAGTGCTCGTAGGGCACGTCGTCAAATACCGTGACCAGTACCTTGGTACCACCCGTGTACAGATCGGGGATCAGTCCATGAATGGTCAAAAAGTTCTCCAGCGTCACGTCACCAAGACCGTAGCCCACGCCGCTGATCTGATTCTTGACGAACAGTCCGACCAGATTGTCGTATCTGCCACCGCCGAACATGGCGCGATTGTTCTCGGGGGCTAAGTCAAACACCTCGAAAACGGTGCCGGTATAATAGTCAAGGCCGCGCACGATGCCGAAATCGAACGTGCAGTAGCGGTCAAGCCCCATCTTGGAAAGCATATCAAACAGGCTTGCAAGCTCCTGTGCACCGCGGCTGTCGGGACAGATGGCGCAAGCATCGGTC
Organism: Clostridia bacterium; assembly: GCA_017408625.1. The sequence continues at coordinate 3,839 of JAFQUG010000353.1, forward strand.
ACACTCATGCCGTACAGAGAATCGATCTTTGCGATCTGCTCTGCACCAAGACCCAACTCACCCATTTCCTTTTCATAGACCTCGCGCGGGATCTTGTTCTTCTTGTCAACCACCTTGGAGACCTTGCGTGCGCGCTCCTCGCCCTCGCCTGCAATGGCAGCAATGACGTCGTTGAAGAAGCGACGGTTGTTGACGTGTACGCGGAACATGGTCTCGTCCGCGCCAAAAGCACGCAAAATACGGATGGCACTGGTAATGGCCTCAAGGTCTGCTTCATAGGTGTCGCAACCGAAAATATCTACGTTGACCTGCCAGAATTCGCGCAGTCTGCCTCTCTGCGGACGCTCGTAGCGATAGCAGTTGGGCATGGAAAACCACTTGAGCGGGAAATTGAGCTCTCCGATCTTGGCAGAAACCATACGCGCGACGGTGGGGGTCATCTCGGGACGGATAGCCAGATGACGGTCACCTCTGTCGGTGAAGTGATAGGTCTGCTCGTTGGCGATCTCCTCACCGCTCTTGGCAGCGTAAAGCTCCAAGGACTCCAGCATGGGGCCTGCATATTCGTCAAATGCGGCATCCTCCAGCGTCTTGCGGATCTTACCGAAGAACCAGTTGCGCAATACCATCTCGCGCGGATAAAAATCTCTTGTACCCTTGTAGGGCTGTGTTGAAAGCTTTTCCATAATCGTACTTCCTCATTTTTGATTAATCATATTATTAGACCATATCAAAGCAGGGCTTGTCAATCACAAAGGCGCAAACAAGCACCCCAATCCCAAACATTTTTACCCGGATTTTTGATATTCTTTTCAAAAAGCTCTTGCTTTTTTGAAAAGGGTGTGATATAATAGTACGCGTGCTACCGAAAAGGTGCAAAAAATATGGAGAGATATCGAAGTGGTCATAACGGGGCTGACTCGAAATCAGTTTGTGCTAACGCA
>JAFQUG010000354.1 GCA_017408625.1 Clostridia bacterium
AGATCATCAATTCCCCCACCTCGCCCTATTTTCTGATGGTGGAAACCAAACCGTAAGGAGAACGCTCGATGAACATCAAACACATGATAGCTCTGCTTTGCCTTGCGCTGTGCTTTTGCTGCCTTACGGGCGCATGCACCGATACAAACACCCCCATCTCAAATTACGATTACAGCATAGATATGAAGCCTTATTCCAAATATATCAACACCACAGACAAGCAGTATCTGGTCCTGCTCAATAAAACACACCCCTCGGGCGAGCATTACGCGCCTGCCGATCTGGTCAAGCTGGACAACGCCATGACGCTTTACGGCAAAGAGATCGAGCTGCGCAAATATCCCGCCATGGCTACCGAGGCTTTGATCAAGGAGCTGCATGCGCGCGGATATACCGATATCGTGGTCACCAGCGGCTACCGCTCCTACTCATACCAACAGTCTCTGTTCAACACCTACGTCGAGCAGGAAATGACCGCTCATCCCGACTGGACAAGACAACAGGCCGAGCAGCAGGTGCTGACCTACTCGGCTGCCCCGGGCACCAGCGAGCACCACACAGGCGACGTGATCGACCTGATCAGCGTCAACTACGTTTCCTTAGACGAGACCTTTGCGCAAAATCCCGCCTATGAATGGCTGGTTGCCAATGCCCACCACTTTGGTTTTATTCTTCGCTATCCCGCAGACAAAACACACATCACCGGCTATTCCTACGAGCCCTGGCACTATCGCTTTGTGGGCGTCAAGGCCGCCACCGAGATCTACGAGCAGGGCTTGACACTTGAAGAATATCTTGGCGAATTGGACTAAGGAGGACGTTATGAACGTTGAACAGGTACTCGCTTCGCTGACACTTGAGCAAAAGATCGGTCAGATGTTTGTCGTGCGCCGTCCGCAGGATGACGAGGTGGCCATGAAGGCAGTCACCGATTATCACATCGGCGGATTTACCTTGTACGCAGTGGACTTTGCCAACCGCACACCGGACGACGTGCGTGCGCTGCTCGCCTCTTATCAGGCGGTCTCGCCCGTTCCCATGTTTATCGCCGTCGACTGCGAGGGCGGTACGGTGGTGCGCGCCTCCAAATATCCCGCATTCCGCGCAAAGCCCTTTCCCTCTCCCCGTGAGCTGATCGCCAAGGGCGGCATGGACGCCGTGCGCGAGGACACCCTGGAAAAGGCTGACCTGCTTTTGGATCTGGGCGTCAATTTCAATTATGCGCCCGTTTGTGACATGTCAAGCAATCCCGATTGCTTTATCTTCAAGCGCACCGCCTCGGGTGACCCACGGGAGGCTGCCGAGTTTATTACCACGGTGGTCACGGCCATGAACCAAAAGGGTATTGTGGGAAGCCTGAAGCATTTTCCCGGCTACGGCGACAACGTGGACACGCATACGCAGATCGCACGCGACGACCGCGATATGGAAACCTTTCTGACGCGCGACCTCGAGCCCTTCCGTGCAGGCATTGCCGCAGGCGCGCCCGTGATCATGGTTGCGCATAACATGGTCAGCTGCATGGACGCAGAGATCCCTGCCTCTCTTTCCCCCGCCGTACATCGGCTGCTCCGCGAGCAGATGGGCTTTGAGGGTCTGATCATTACCGATTCTTTGGACATGAACGCCATCACGCTCTACACCGGTGACCGCGCAAGCGCGGTGCAGGCTGTGCTTTCGGGCAACGACCTGCTTTGCTGCTCCTCTTATGAAAAGCAGTACCCCGCCGTGCTGGAGGCAGTCAAGGACGGCACCATCCCCGAAGAGATGATCGACAACGCCGTGCGCAAGATCCTTGCGCTCAAGGCACGGATCCCCCGGTAAAGGGAACGTATGAAACATAAAAGGGCTGAGTCGTATGACTCAGCCCTCCATCTTTCAATTCACGCCGTCTCCAGGCGATCGGTCAGATACTGCTCTACCTCGGCAAATTTGACGTCCAGCACCACGGACAGCTCATGATACAGAGAAAGCTTTGCGTTGCGCTCAAAATCCGAGTCGGTTTCGGAAAGACGCTTATGCTGCTGCATCATGTCCAGACGGCGGCGGTACACGGTCTTGATCAGTCGCACGTACTGCTCCGGATCACAGGAATGCATGGCCTGTCTGTAAAGGTCACGGCGCATCTTTTCCATGGGGATCTCCAAGGGCTCAAGCTTGCTCATGCGGCCAATCAGATCCTCGGCCTGCGCCCTTGTCATAAGCGGGCGCATGGGCACCTGCTCGTTGTCGGTCGGTGTATAGATCACCGAGCCGGAGCTCGCTCCCAAGGGCTTTAGCAGATAAAAGGTCCTCGTATCCTTTTTGTCAAAGGGGGACGCGCAAATATCCTGCACAAGACATACACCGTTGATGCCGTAAACCATATAGTCGCCGATCGAGAACATAGATGTGCCTCCTTTGATTTTCTTAAAAATTGCCATAACTTCCACGTTAATAATATTATAACATTTTTTTCGGAATTTTGTAATAGGCAAATTGAACGAAATTTTTTTAAAAAATCAAAGTATGGTGAACAAAAGCCCTGCGAAAATGCAGGGCTTTTGTCGTTAAATCAATATTCAGGCCTTGTTGTGATGTCTGTGTCCGACGTTGTGACGGCGCGCCGTGGTTCCCTCGGGCTTGGCAGTGATGTCACCCGCCTTGGTCAGAGCCCACTTGGTCAGCATCGGACCGAATACCTCGTAGATCAGCACAGCGAACAGCACGACGAAACGCACTGTGTCGGCGACGCCCGAGAAGGCAGCGTCGGCACCGATCGTGGTGACCATGCCAAGCGCAACGCCTGCCTGAGGCAGCAGCGTAATGCCCAGGTACTTCTGCACGGTGGGGTCGGATCTTGTCATCATGGAGCTGCCGCGTGCGCCAAAGTATTTGCCGAGCGAGCGGAACAGGATGTAAACCACGCCGATCAGCACAAAGATGGGCTGCTTGAAAACAGTCAGATCCAGCTCTGCGCCACTGATGACAAAGAACAGGATGAAAATGGGCTTGGTCCACTTGTCGGTTCTCTCCATCATTTCCTCGGAGCAGGAGCAGAAGTTGCAGAACACCGTGCCCATCATCATGCAGGTCAGCAGCGAGGAAAAGCCGATATGTACGCCGCCTACCTCAAAGTGCAGCATGGAGGCCGCTACTGTGACGAATACGAACGCAATGGAAAGAGAGAGACGGTTGGAATTGGAATGGAACAAATTTTCCGCATAGGACAAGGCAAAGCCGATCAGCGCACCCAACAAAAGCGATGCAACGATTTCGATCAGAGGCTCGACCACGATCGAGATCAGCGAGACCTCGCCGCTGATCATAGCCTTTGCCACGCCTGCGGACACTGCGAACAGCACAAGGCCGACAGCATCGTCAAGTGCTACGATGGGCAAAAGCAGGCTGGTCAAGGGACCCTTTGCCTTATACTGACGCACGACCATCAGCGTCGCGGCCGGTGCGGTAGCCGAAGCGATCGCGCCCAGCAAGATGGCCGCGGGAAGAGGCAGGATGTCCTTGCCCGTAACGCTCAGCAACAAAAAATGCGTGCCGATCAGGGCTGCATCCACCAAAACCGTTGCAACAACAGCCTGAAGAATGCCGATAACCGTGGCTTCCCTACCTGTTTTTTTGAGCGAGGACCAGCGGAACTCGCTGCCGATGGCAAACGCGATAAAGCCAAGTGCGATATCACAGATGACGTCAAAGATGACGTGAAGCGTTTCGTGCTCAAACACCTGTGCGTTATATCCGATATAGTATCCTCCCAACGATACGCCACCCAAGCAGAACGTGCCGACCAGCACGCCCGCAACCAGATAGGCAGTGACATCGGGGAGATTGAGCAGACGCACCAATCGCGTGACCAGAAGGCCTGCTACCATGCAAATGGAAACCGTGAGAATGATCTGTGTGATCAGCTGTTCGGTCGTCATAAATTTATCTCCTTTTATCATATATGCGATAGTCTTATCAAGCAAGTTCCTATCATAACATGTTCCATCCCCAATGTCAACCCCTTTTTGGAAAGTTTATACGATTTTTTGCCACATATTTTGTGCAAGGTGTAAAAGAAAGGAAATCCTCGCTTGGCGAGGATTTTTCACCGCAATTCTGCTGACCGTCGGGGGGCTGCCGTTCCCTACAAATGACGAAATGATTGCCTGCGGGAGCAAGCCCCCGCCCTACGACCGTCTTTGCATACGATAAAAGAAAATCCGCCCGAGCGGGCGGATTTTCTACCTCAATTTTGCATTTTACATTTTGCATTTTTATTGTATCACGCCCGAGCGGTAGGCCTCCAGCAAAAGCCCCAGGTCCTCCATGCGCTCAAGGATGCGCTTGCCGTCGTCAGTGTCGCGCACCAGCATGCGACGACTCATCATTTCAAATACCACGTCGGTAGTAGCCAAGATGTCTTTGTTTTCACGTATAGCTGCCGTTCTTCCCTCAAACGAGCCGTGAGATACCAGTCGCAAGCCCTTGGACGAGAAGATCAGCGTATATCCCGCAATGCCCGTGGTATCGTGGTAGGCCTTGCAAAAGCCGCCATCGATCAGCACGTATCTTCCGTTTGCCTTGATAGGACTCTCCCCCGCTCCCGCGCGCACCGGCACGTGGCCGTTGATCATATGCGATTCGCTCTCGTCAAGTCCGAATTCGTGCAGAATGCGGCAGACCGAATCGTAGTCCTCGATCATGGTATAGTAAGGATTCTTGGGCTCACGCCAGGTTTCTCTGTCCGAGATAAAATACCGCTCAAAGGTAGTCATGCGTGCTCTGCCAAACAGTGGGCTTTGCTTGCCGCACCACAGATAATACATGAAGTCGCGGGCATCCGCATCGTTTTCATAAAACGCGCGGCGTGCCATCTTATCACAGTAGTCCATGTATCCCTTGCCGGACAGCATGCCGCCCGTGCCCGTGCGTACAAAGTCAAAGCTGCCGTCCTCCTTCATGGGGATACAGCCGTGAAACAGCAGATTTTTGTTAAAGACCTTATAAAGGCTGCCGTGCTCGTACAAGAATCGCACGTGCTTTTGCAGCATCACGCTATGACGGAAGGCCTTGCGCAGCGTGCGCATGATCTCAGCCTCAGCCTCGGTCAGACGGTACGGATCGGACGGATCGACCGTGGGGAAATTGCACTCGTTGAGCTCATAGACCACGTCGCCCAGACGCACCGTTTTATTCTCATAGTCAATCTTGTCAAGCAGCATGCGATCTGTCATGCCGTACTCGGGATGGCGGGAGATCAGCTGCCCCTCCAGCTTGAACATGATGACC
>JAFQUG010000355.1 GCA_017408625.1 Clostridia bacterium
ACTTTATTGAATGTCATATCCTTCACATCTTTAATAGCGAAAAGCAGAAGCCTTACGACTTCTGCTTCGATTATATTGCCGCTAATTCCGCAGCCCCATGGTAGCCCCTTTTTTGTTGGGATATTATGTGAGAAAACCATTTCCGTTCTTTCTTTGAGCAAATAGACCAAAGAAATGAACCAGTAATTCGCTGCGCGAATTGAAAGGCCGATTGAGAAGTTTTGCGCCTGCGGGCGCGACGAGGGCTTCGCGCCCTCGACCTGCGCAAACTTTTGAAAAAGTTTGATCAAAACTTCTAAAAAGGTCGATCAAAAACTTCTAAAAAGGTCGATCAAAAACTTTCAATATTTTTGCAAAGCAAAAAGACGGCATTTCTGCCGTCTTTTTCGCGTTAAATATGATAGTTTCCGTCTGCGTCAAGCTTGATCGCGGTCTCAAAGAACGCGCGGGATGCGTTGACCACGTGCGCGTTATCCGCGCAAGCCGCGGTTTCATAGGACGAATGCATCGCCAGCTGCGCCATGCCGATATCCACCGTGTTCATAGGCAGCAGCGTATCCGCAATGCTGCCCAAGGTCGAGCCGCCGGGACTATCCGAGCGATTGGCAAAGGGCTGCGTGGGAACGCCTGCCTTTTTGCAGATCTCGGAAAAGATGGCACAGGAGATGCCGTCGGTTGCGTAGCTTTGCGATGCATTGGCCTTGATGACCACGCCGCCGCCCATGCGCGGAGCGTTCTGTGCATCCGAAAGCTCGGGGTGATTGGGATGCTTTGCATGCGCGTTATCTGCCGAGAGCATCATGGATGCGGGCAGTACGCGGCGCAGATCCGTGCCACAGCCCTCGCACACGCGCTCCAAGGTGTCGCGCATCCAGAGTGCACCCGCGCCCTGCTTGGTGCGGCTGCCGGTCTCCTCGTTATCAAAGCAAGCCCAAACCTGCAGCGTGTTTTGTGCCGCTGCCGCCTGCAAAAAGCCTTGCAGCGTGCCGTACGCACACATCAGATTATCAATGCGAGGAGCCGAGAAAAACGCGTCGTCAGCCCCCCAGATCGTGCCGGGCGTGCGGTTATACAGGTACAAATCCGAGCCAACGACGTCCTCAGCCTTGACGCCTGCCGCCTCTGCCACGGTTGCCGACAGGCTTCCCTTGGCATTGGCCATGCCGTACAGCGGCATCATATCGGTCTGTGCGTTGAAGACGAATCCGTCGTTATGCTTTCTGTTCTGATGAATGGCCACGTTGGGGATCAGCACAAGGTCGCGATCCACCTTGACGCTCACCGTCTTGATGCCGTCCTCGCCCTTGACCACCAGTCTGCCCGCCAAGGACAGGGGCTTATCCAGCCAGGTGGACAGGATCATGCCGCCGTAACGCTCGGTATTCAGCTTGACGTAATCGCCGCATGCGTCCGCCTCACAGACTGCCTTGAGCTTGAAGGTGGGCGAATCACTATGGCTTGCCGCCAGCATGACAGACTCTATCTTCCCTGCAGGCATACGGAGCGCGATGATCGAGGTGCCATTCTGCACCGTATAGTAGCCCTTGCCTGCTTCAAGCTCCCATGCGTCCTGCGCACCGAGACGAACAAATCCCTGCTCGTCAAGCATCTTGGCGGCCGAGTCAACCGCCTGATATGCGGTGGGGCTGTTTTCAATAAATTCCAAAAGTTGTTTTGTATAGACGTACATGTTCAAACTCCTCTCAAGATACCTGATCCGCGCCCACCGCTTGTGTAAACAGCGCACGGAAGCCCGCATCGTCGGTGCTGTTGCCCAGCGCCCACATGGTCTTGGCAAACGCCGCCTCGGTGGTCATGTCGTATGCCTCCAGCAAATTAAAGCGTTGCTTGATGGTAAAGCCCACGCGGTAAACCTCCATATCGCTGCCCTCGTGCGCTACCTGGGTCTTGATGATCACCTTAACGCCTTTTTCGGTCAGCATAGCGATCTTATCCGAAAACGCCTCGCTGTCATAAACCGGAATGCCGCCCACGCCAAAGCTTTCAATGATCACGGCACGGTAATTCTCGGCCAGATAATCGAAAATGCCGGGCTGAATACCGGGCGTCAGCTTGAGCACAAATACGCGGGGATCCAGCGTATCGTAAAATACGGGCTCATCCGCCTTTTGCGCACAGATATAGTGCAGCACGCGACCACCGCGAATGACTGCCACCTCGGGATAATCCATGCTGGAAAACGCGGCATAGCTCTTGGTGCGGGTCTTGGTTGCGCGCGTGCCCTCGATCACCTTGCCGTCAAACACGATATGCACGCCCTGTGCACCGTCGTCCGCAGCATAAATAAAGGCGTTGAGCAAATTCTCTCTTGCATCGGTATCGCGCTGCGAGATCGAACGCTGCGCGCCGGTCAGCACGACAGGCTTGGGGCTCTTTTGGATCAGATAAGAAAGCACCGCTGCACCGTACGCCATGGTATCGGTGCCGTGTGTGATCACAAAGCCGTCAAAATCCTCGTATTTTGCGCGAATGGTGCGCGCAATCTCCAGCCACTGCACATGGCACATATTCGTGCTGTCCAGATTGAACAGCTGCAGCGTATCAATTTCGCAAACGTGCCCAAGCTCGGGTACGGTTTCCAAAAGCTCCCGGGAACAAAGCCCGGGAGCAAGACCCGATTCGGTTGGCATGGAGGCAATGGTGCCGCCCGTTGCGATCAACAAAATCCTTTTCATAAGTTCACTTTCACCTTTTTGACACCCGCCACCGGCTCACAGGTGACGTTAATGCCAAGTCGCTTATATGTTCTCTCGTCCACAGGAGAGAGGATCACCGAAAAATGCGCATCACAGCTCCGC
>JAFQUG010000028.1 GCA_017408625.1 Clostridia bacterium
GAATTTCTTAATCAATACGGTTGGACGGTTGAAGAGGAAGCGAGGGACATCAATCAAGTAACTATTCCGGTCAAATTTGATCCGATTTACGAAAAGTATAATCAACTACAAATAAACGAAGGTCTGAATTTGGAAAAATATAAAGGAAAAACCGTTAAAAAATACACATACCTCGTCAACAATCACGACTATGACGGAATTGTATATGCAAATCTTCTGATCTATAAAAACCAGGTTATTGGCGGTGACATCTCTTCGGCAGCCAGCGGAGGCTTTATGCACGGGTTCAGCAAAGACAATCTTTTCCTTGCTTAAAATCTCAACTTCTGAGGATAATACGAAAAAAAGGATAAAACAGTGACAAAACTTCAAAATTTCTTCTTTGCTTTTGTTATCGGCGTCGTATGCGCGGTAATCTTTGCGTATTTTATGATTCTTATTTTTGCCCAATTACCAATGCATATCACCCCATAGAAACGAAGTGGCTTTGCCGTGATAGGCAAAGCCACTTGATTTTTATTTTGTTTTCTTTGAATGGATCTTTCTTTGAATAAGCTTTACCAGTTCAACCGCCGGGATAACAAGGATCGACAGACCCAAACCAATGCTATACTCAAGCAGACCGATTCTCGTGAAATTAAAGATTTCAGCAAGGAACGGAATTTCAATAACCGCAGTAGTCAGCAAAAGTGCGGCACCGGCAGCCAACCAAAGCCACTTGTTCTGCTTTTTCATTGAAAAGATGGATCCTCTGCGTGAACGAAGATTAAATGACTGGAAGATTTCAGACATAGAAAGCGTCAAAAACGCCATGGAAATTCCGTGCTTGGCAGCTTCTTCGGAACCGAGATGCTTCAAGCCAAGCTTTTCGCCGATGAAATAGGCCGCCAAGGTAAGAATTGCAACCAAAGCACCTTGATAGAAAATGTCAAAGCCAACGCCACCGGCAAAAATTCCCTCCTTGGAATTACGGGGTTTTTGCTTCATGGAATCGGGTTCACCGTGCTCCAAGCCCAAAGCGAGCGCAGGAAGACTGTCGGTGATCAAATTGATCCACAAAAGATGAACAGGTTCAAGAAGCGTAAATCCGACCATAGAAGCTACGAATACACCGATAACCTCACTTAAATTGGAGGAAAGGAGGAATTGGATCGCCTTTTGAATATTGGCGTAGATCTTTCTTCCCTCTTCAACCGCAGCTACGATCGTTGCAAAATTGTCGTCGGCCAGAATCATATCGGCAACGTTCTTGGTAACGTCGGTTCCGGTAATACCCATTCCGATACCGATGTCTGCAGTTTTAATACTGGGAGCGTCGTTGACACCGTCACCGGTCATAGCCGTGACGTAGCCTGCCTTGCGCCAAGCGTTGACAATTCTGGTCTTGTGCTCGGGCTGAACGCGCGCGTAAACGCTGATGTTCATGAACTTGGACTCAAATTCTGCGTCGTCCATGTCGTTGAGCTGTGCACCGGTGATCGCGTAGGTTTCCTCGGTGATAATACCCAGCTCCTTGGCGATTGCCACTGCGGTGTCAACGTGGTCACCCGTGATCATGATGGGACGGATGCCCGCGCCGCGGCACTGCACGATGGCGTCCTTGACCTCGGGACGAACGGGGTCGATCATACCGCAAAGGCCAACGAAGCAAAGATCGGTTTCCAGATAATCAGCCTCGAAATTGTCGGGCTGAGCGTTCCATACGCGCTCGGAGCAAGCCAGCACGCGCAGCGCCTTGTCTGCCATTGCCTTGTTTGCTGCGAGAATGGAGCTCTTGTACTGCTCGGTCATGGGAACGGCAACACCGTCCTTGAGATAATGTGTGCACTTTCCGATGACCACGTCGGGCGCGCCCTTGGTGTACTGAACCGTCTTGCCGTCCTCGGTATGCACGGTGGACATCATCTTTCTGCCCGAGTCGAAGGGGGCTTCACCGCATCTGGGTGCGCTTCCCTTAAGGTCGTACTTCTTCATGCCAAGCTTGTCGGCCCAAACGACTAAAGCGGCCTCGGTGGGCTCACCGGTCACGTTGCCGTCACGGTCAAGCTCTGCGTCGCAGCAGAGAGCCATTGCCTTGGCAATATATTCCTCGTTGTCGCCAAAGTGGTCAACAACGGTCATCTTGTTCTGCGTCAGCGTACCGGTCTTATCCGAGCAGATGATCTGCGCGCAGCCCAGCGTCTCAACGGCGGTCAGGCGGCGGATGATGGCGTTACGCTTGGACATATTGGTCACGCCGATCGAAAGCACGACGGTGACAACTGCTGCAAGACCCTCGGGAATTGCGGCAACCGCCAGAGAAACGGCAACCATGAAGGAGGGGAGAATGGTGTCTGCAAAGCTGAAGTTGCCTGCACGGATCAGTTGTACGCCAAAGACGATGACGCAGATGCCAAGCACCAGCCAGGTCAGGATCTTGGAAAGCTGAGCGAGCTTGCGCTGCAGGGGAGTCTGACCCTCTTCGGCCTCGGAAAGCGCGCCTGCGATCTTACCCATCTCGGTTTCCATGCCCGTCGCGGTCACAACTGCGGTGCCGCGGCCGTAAACCACGGTCGAGCCCATGTACAGCATGTTCTTGCGGTCGCCCAGAGGTACGTCCTTTTCGCCTTCCCCCAGGTAAATGACGTCAATAAACTTGGTCACGGGAACCGACTCACCGGTCAGAGCAGCCTCTTCAACCTTCAAGGATGCGTTTTCAAGGATTCTTGCGTCTGCGGGAACAGCGTCACCTGCTTCAAGCAGGATGATATCGCCCACGACCAGATCCTCGCTGTGAATGATCTGCACCTTGCCGTCACGCAGCACCTTAGAGGTAGCGGCGGACATTTCCTGCAAAGCCTCAATCGCCTTTTCAGCCTTGCTTTCCTGATAAACACCGAGTACGGCGTTGATGATCACGACTGCAAGGATGATGATCACGTCGGTAAAGCCTTCGTTCTCAACAAATGCCAGCACACCGGAGATGGCTGCAGCAACCAACAGGATGATGATCATGGGATCGGCCAGCTGCTCCAAGAATCTGCGGATGATGGATTTGCCCTTAGCGGCGGCCAGCTTATTCTTGCCGTTTGCCTCAAGTCGCTTTTGCGCTTCTGCCGAGGTCAAGCCCTCAGCCTTTGCACCAAGCTCATCAAGGACCGCCTCTTTGTCTGTGCAATAAAACTTCATTGCATTTCCTCCTGAAATCTTGTTATTATATTTTATTATTTTACCCGAAAAAAAGAGACCTATCTGCAAAACAAACAGATAAGTCTCGTCATTTAAGATGAAGCCAGGAAAATCCTTGCTGTTGACTTCATCACACTCTCGTGCCGACTACTCCCTTATAAAACGGAGAACAGTACCAAGTATTGTAAATATTAACCTTACATATTATAAGAACCAATTGTGAACAAAGGCTGAACTGTTTTATAAAATTATGGAAATTTTGCCATTGTGCCCGAACTTTTTTTAATGATTTGCGACTATACGGGTGAAGGGCAAAATCCTTTGTTGCATTCGGGAGTGGAATGTGATATAATGAATGCATTGAAAACGTGAAAGAAACCGAGGTAGAGAACTATGCTTTCCTTTGAATGTGATTATAATATCGGTGCGCACCCTCTGGTACTCCAAAAGCTGATCGAAACCAACATGACGCCCCAGCCGGGCTACGGAGAGGACGAATACACCGCGTCGGCAAAGCGTAAGATCAAGGCCGCCTGCGGCAGAGAAGGGCTTGACGTGCATTTCTTAGCGGGCGGCACGCAGACCAACCGCATCGTCATTGATTCCATGCTGCATCCCGTCCAAGGGGTGATCGCCGCAACGACAGGACACGTGGCCGCCCACGAGGCGGGTGCGATCGAAGCATCGGGGCATAAGGTGCTGACCGTCCCCGGGCATGACGGCAAGGTGCAGGCCGACGAGGTTGAGGCACTGATCAAGGCCTTTTACAAGGACGCAAGCTATACGCACATGGTTTTCCCGGGTATGCTGTATATCTCGCATCCCACCGAATACGGCACGCTGTACACCAAGGCCGAGCTGACTGCGCTTGCAGAGGTCTGCCGCGCCTACAAGATTCCGCTGTTCGTGGACGGTGCACGCCTTGGCTACGGACTGATGAGCAAGCAAACAGACGTTACGCTTGGTGATCTTTGCGACCTTTGCGACGTGTTTTACATAGGCGGCACCAAGGTCGGTGCGCTTTGCGGTGAGGCCGTGGTGTTTACGCATGGCAATACCCCCGCGCATTTCTTTACCTTTATCAAGCAAAACGGTGCGCTGCTTGCCAAGGGCAGATTGATCGGTGCGCAGTTTGACGCGCTCTTTACCGACGACCTTTATTTCAAGCTGGGGCAGAATGCCATCGAGATGGCCGAGGAGCTGAAATCCATTTGCGCACAAAAGGGATACAAAACCTATCTTGACTCTCCCACCAATCAGCAGTTCTTTGTGTTGGAGAACGATAAGTGCGCAGAGCTCTCCAAGCACGTGCGCTTCAGCGAATGGGAGCGTCCCGACGAGCAGCATACCGTCATTCGTCTGGCCACCAGCTGGGGCACGACACGCGAGGACCTTGCCGCCCTATCCGAGGTGCTGTGATGGAGTTTGGATGCAATTTGCTTTAAGAATATTTTTCATAATAATAAGGTTTCTATGAAAAGCCACACCTCGAGTGTCATCCTGAGCGAAGGTTGCGTAGCAACCGAGTCGAAGTTTTGCATAGCGTAGCCTAAGCGGAGCGACGCAAAACCGCGAGCGCAACGTATGGCAGCGCGAAGCGGGATCTGCGTAGGGCTCTGACACGCCGCCTGCAGGAGTTACATTTGTTTGTGATTGATGAGGGCATTGTAATCTCTCCATCGGTAGGGGCTGACGTCCTCGACAGC
>JAFQUG010000356.1 GCA_017408625.1 Clostridia bacterium
GCCGGCAAAGCCCATCATCGATATTTTGGTCGTCTTGCGCGATCATGCCGACGCAAAGACATTGACAAATTGCGGCTATATCAAGCGCCGTGATGATGTATATACCACCGAACACGACGGCATGCAATACCGCGTTGTCTGCGTGCCCGCCAAGGACAAGGAAACCATTGCCCTGCATATGGCTTATCTGAATTACTTCCTTGGGCAAAAGCAGCACACCGAGGAGTTTGCACAGAAAAAGCGCGCCATCGCAGAGCAATACGCAGACGATACGAATGGCTACGAAAATGCAAAGAAGGCTTTATTTGAAGAGCTTGCACCCATCGCACTGAAGCATAAGGAGAAGACTGAAAGGCAAAGCACCGGTATGGCGATCGGAATGTGTCTTGGTTGCGGTGTAGGCACCGCTCTGGGTTTCGCATTCGGCAACGTTGGCATCGGCATGTGCTTGGGTGTCTCGATCGGCATGTGCTTTGGTCTTGCACTTGGCTTGGCAGGAACGTCAAAAAAGTCGGATAAGTAAAACAAAAAGGAACTGCGTTGCAGTTCCTTTTATATTTCTCGTATCGCAGCAATCAACGCGGCAACCGATTGCTCCAGGGACAAGGACGGAGCCCCATCTTTCGTCTGTTCTAACAGGTACGGAATGTGGACAAAGCCAACCTTGGTATTTGTGCCCTGATAATGATGCAGCAGCGTAGACAGCACGTCGTTACACACGAATCTGCCGGCTGAATAGGACGCTTTGCAAGGGATTCCAAGCTCACGCACGGCGAAAATCATGTCGTGTACGGGCACAGTCGCCGGATATGAGGCAGGCGCGCCTTGCACGATGGGCGTGGCCAGGGGCTTGTTCCCTGCATTATCCGCAATTCTTGCATGTCGCAAATTGACACCGTACGTCTCGGGCGTCACGGCATCTCTGCCTCCCGCTTGCCCGACACATAGAATGGCGTCTGGCTGCAGATCATTCGCTGCATCCAGTACGGTCTGCGCCGCAAGCCCGAACACGGTCGGGATCTCCAGCCTGGTCAGACGCCAATCCCCGATCTGCTCGGGTAGCAGCTTGACTGCCTCCCACGAGGGATTGATGCTCGCGCCGTCAAACGGGTCAAAGCCCGTGATCAACAGCTTTTTGAAATTAGTCGGCGCGCAATTCAATGCTATCTCGATCCCAACAACGCCGTATTGCGCTTGCTTTTCGAGCGGGTAGTAGGCTTGCATATCCTTAGCCGAGGCGGTTTTGAGCTCGTGCGGCAAATAGCCGCATTTGTCAAGCGGCAAGGATTTGTAGAGCTGATCGAAATCAGCAAATACGTGCAATTCTTTCACGGTACAGGCCAACGTATCAGCGCTTTGGGTGTTCTTGAAAACCAACGTATCACCCACGCAAATCTGCTTTCTCTTATCGTCCAGCAACCGCATCTCTATGGTTTTTGCTCCGCAAGCGATCATGGAAAACGGTTGCGGATGCAACTTCATGTAATGTGTCATTTTCAGCCTCTCTGCATGCGCTCCGCGCCCCACCAATCGGGAACCAAGTCGCTAAGCCTGACCGTGGAAAGCGTTTCAAGGTCGGTCAGAATCTCGATCTCGGGGCTATGCGCGTCGATCTGCATCAGCATTTCCCTGCATGCACCGCAGGGCGAGCCGACGCGCCCGTCGGTCATCACACAAACCAGTCCCACAATACGGCTCTCGCCATTTGTGATCATATTGGCGATCGCGTTACGCTCAGCGCACATGCCAAGCCCCGAGCAGGTATCAATGCACACGCCCGTGTACACATTTCCCTTGTCGGTCAATATTGCCGCAGCCACTCCGCCCGCGTCCACAAAGGGCGTCAACACGCGCGGATTGAGCTTTTGCTTTGCTGTATCATATAATTCGTGCCAGATGGTTTTGTTCATCATCTATCTCCTTAGTGTTGGATCAGCCGCAAACCATGTGCGGTTGTCATACTCTGAATAATCGTTCACCCAGGCAAGTCCTATGATAACGTCGGTTCGTTTTGCACCCCCACGAAATTCCAAGCCGTTTGCAATAGGACGTACCACATAGGGATCTGAATCTTGCGTAAGGTAATCTTTATAATCAACTGTTCCGATGGTCATTTGTGTTTTTTCGCGGTAGAATTCGCAGCATTCGTAACGCTCCCCCGAGCAATCGCTGACACGACAATCGGCAAGCGGCTCTATGACAGCGCGCACCGTCTGCCCCGCTTCGATCGAACCGTAAATGCGATAGCAAGCTGCCAAGGGCTTTTCCTTACATGGCGGACGATCGTATGCGATCCTGATGGGGAGATAATTGATCAGCTGTCCGTCCACGTAAATATTCAGCTCCCCGAAAGGCGTTTGAACAGTACTGTAAGCCTTATACGCTTCCAGGATGCGGTTTGCCCACCTTGTTGCCTCGCCCTCTATGCTTCTGTCAGTGCGTCCTGTTTCCCTGCCGCCAATCCATTGAAAATAGTGCGACAGCTCGTGCAGCAGTGAAAACATGATATTCTCGATTTCAAATCGCTCACTCACCCGTCCGGCGACGTATATCTCGGGATACAGCTTTTTCTTGGGGTAGACGCCCTCGTTATCATAAAACACACCGTAGTACACGTGACCGTCATGCTCGGATCGATAGCTTTCGTGATCGGTGATGCATACGTTACAACGCACGGGAAAGAAATATAAGCGGCGCAAATAACGGATCAGTCCGTCCAGATTTGTCCTGACCTCCCGGTCAATGGCATCCGCATAACGCACACGAAGCCCCGTCGCTGCAGCACGGCCGCAATGCTGATCGCGCTCCTCGCGCAAGATCCATAAATGACGCAAGATATCCCCCCCTTTTCTTTTATTTTAACACACACCATGCAGCTTTTCAAGTGTATTTGGAGCGCGGTGTTGACAATTTTTGCAGATTGTTGTAATATTAATATATCAATAAAATATCGGAGGTTTCCCTATGTATCACGGCAAAATCTCTTCTACAAGCATTCTGCGCACCGCGACAACGCTTTTGCTTGCAGGTCTTCTGCTTACAGGATGCGAAAGCACACCGCAGGGTGAAGTCCAGGAGAATCCCACCACCGACGTCACCACTCAGGATAATGAGCAATCCGTCACGCAAGCCGAACCGGAAATGACCACCAAGGAGGAAGAAATGACCACCGAGCAAAACCAGGCAAACGCCATTCCCCAAGATCCGAATCATTACAAAAACAGTGTCTCGCTGTTCAACAAGTCGATCATGTTCTGCGCCAACGAGTTCAAGGGCGAATTTGATTCGCTGCACTTTGAAAACCACGGGCTTGTGCTGGATGAAGGCGCTACCGAGGGTACGTTCATTTCGGAAGAGGTCGACCTTGGCGGCAGCTTCAAAAATATGCTTGCCTCCTGGAACGCAAGCTCCGAGGGCGGCACGGTCGAGGTGTCCGTATCCGTCAAGCTGGACGACGGCAGCTATACCGCTTGGTATTCCTGGGGCGTATGGAGCGCCATCCCCGAAACCTCGGGCAGCATTTCCAACAAGGATGAGCACGGTGCGGTAGGCATTGATATTCTCACACTCAAAAAAGAGTGTGCGGGCATTGTCAAATACAGAATTGACGTCAAGCAGCTGGGAGATCACTCCCCTGTCGTTTACAACGTCACGCTTGCATGCGACAAGCAAAATGGCAATCTGACCGCTCCCACGGATACTTATAAAAAGCTGGACGTGCCTTACAGAAGACAGATGGACGTGCCCGAGATCGGTGGCAGCATCTGCTCCGCAACCTCTCTTTCCATGGTCATGCTGTACCATGGCGAACAAATCGACGATATTGCGGATATCGCCTGGGGCGTGCGCGACTACGGAGAGCAAATTTTCGGCAACTGGGCATTCAACGTAGCGTACGCAGGTGAGCTCGGCTATCAGGCATATATCGACTATTACGAAATTGAAGCCATCAAATATGCGGTATCCACGGGTCATCCTATCGTGTCCTCGATCAGAGTGAAAGCAGGACAGCTTGCAGCCAGCGGGCATCCCAACTATACCACCAACGGGCATTTGCTTTGCGTCGTCGGCTACGAGGAAAAGGACGGCCAAGGATGGCTGTTGATCAACGATCCCGCGCACCCGGAGGTCAAGGCCATTTTGGAGTCTGATTTTGAAAACATTTACAGAGGCGTTTCCTATATTGTACAGTTAAGACCCGAGACCTACACGCAGTAATTTCATCAATTACACAGGAGATAGACATGACAGACCTTGAGAAGATTGCGTATGCCAAGTCCTTTATTGACAAATTGGCTTCAGGAATCGACCCGACAGACGACTCGCTTATCCCTGAGAGCGACGTGGCTGCAAAAGCCCGCATTGTCGGTTGCTTTACTTATGTTTCAGAGGTGCTTGGAAAGCTGACAAATTCCCCCGATACCGTAGCCAATCTCTACCGCGGTCCCGAGCGCAAGCTAACCGCGCAGGTGCTGGCTTCGATCGAGTGCTCACAATACCCCGTCAGTGCCACCGCATTCGCGCAAAGAGTCGATCAGGCTCTGCGCTCCTCGAAAAAGTTCACGGCTCATGAGATCAACGCATGGCTTACGCACCAAGGATATTTGGAAAAGCTGATTGATTACAGAGATAAATCGGTCAAAAGACCTACACAAAAAGGCATTGAGATCGGTATCACCGTCTTTCAGTCGGCCAATTCGACCGGCAGAGTTACAAGCTCGATCCGATTTAACCTGTTCGCACAGCAGTTCCTGCGTGATCACCTGCAGGAGATCCTTGCTTTCTCGCAAAGCCCGCCCAAGCTTGCCGATCAACTGCCGCGCGTCAAATTCACACTGACGCAAGAGCAGCTTGCATCCTGCCCTGTTTCCGAGGTGCCGCTTTCGATCTCGCAGATCGCAAGTCAGATCAGCTCACTCAATCTCGATGATTCAAACGTCGGACTCAAGCCGGGCGACCTTGCCGACTGGCTTGTGCACCTGGGCATTCTTGGCACCGTAGAACGAGGCGGCAAAAATTACAGACTACCCACCAATGCCGGCAGCGAAATCGGCATTATCATAGAAGAGAGACACGGACAAAACGGTCTCTATCCCATCGCACTGTACACAGCCGACGCGCAGAGATTCATTCTTGATCACATTCACGCACTGATCATTGTTAAATAAGGTGTCCGTCTCCATTCATTTCTCAACGTTTTCACCATTCCTTACAAAATCACCAAAATAATTGCCAAATCGCGCCCAAAAATTGAGCGAAAAAAAGTAAAAATATTTCGAAAAAGGTATTGACTTTTACTTTTGTTTGTGCTAAAATATACAGGTCGTCAGGAAGCAATCGCTTCTATGGCGCATCTGGGTGTGGCGCAGC
>JAFQUG010000357.1 GCA_017408625.1 Clostridia bacterium
CCCGCGGGCGCACACCGGGCGCCCCTACGAGGTTATTTCCGAATTCTCAGAGAGGAGAGATTCTATGGAACAAAAGCAACCTGTGCTTTCGATCAAAAACGTATCCAAGCACTTAGGTAACCGAAAAATTCTTTCGGATATCACACTGGACGTGCACGAGGGCGAGATTTTTGGATTTTTAGGCCCGAACGGGTCCGGTAAAACTACCACGATCAAGCTGATCCTTGGCCTTTTGCGCATGGAGAGCGGCGAGATCAGCATCTGCGGTCACGACAACGTCAAGGATTTTGAAGCGGCTATGCGCTGCGTGGGCGGTATCATTGAAAATCCCGAGATGTATAAGTACCTGACCGGCCGCCAGAATCTTGAGCAATATTTGCGCATGTATCCCGAGCTGCCCGAAGAGAGAATTGACGAGGTAGTCAGCCTTGTGCGCATGGAGAGCCGTATCAACGATAAGATCTCCAAGTATTCGCTTGGTATGCGCCAGCGTCTGGGCATTGCGCAGGCGGTGCTGCATCACCCCAGGCTGCTGATATTGGACGAACCTACCAACGGCCTTGACCCCGCGGGCATCAAGGAGCTGCGTGACGTGCTCAAAAAGCTGTCGCGCGAGGAGGGCGTGGCGGTATTTGTATCCAGCCACATGCTGTCCGAGCTGCAGCTGATGTGTGACCGTGTGGGCATTATAGACCGCGGTATTACGGTCGGCTTCCGCTCGCTTGACGCCGAGGGCATGATCGAGGAAAGCACCTGTTCGCACTATACATTGGAAACACCGGACGGCGAAAAGGCAATGGAACTGCTCGCTGCAGGTGTGCTTTGCCAAGGCGTGGCGTACGATGGCGCGCTGACCTTCGACGCCGATTATCAGAGCGTGCCCGAGATCCTTTCGCTGCTCTGCCGTGAGGGTGTGCGCGTGTACGGTCTGACAAGACAAAAGAAATCGCTGGAGGATACCTTCCTTGAGATGACCGACACGGCTGACGTTGGCACGCAGCCCGTTGTGGAAAAAGGGAAGAAAGGGGGACTGAACGCATGAAGCAGCTGATCAAAAACGAGCTGATCAAGCTCAGAGCGCAAAAAACTTACCTGGTGCTTTCCTGCGTCGTGCTTGCATTGGTGGTCGTCGTTTCTTTCTTTACCTCGGTTCTGATGACGCCGCTCAACAATCTGATCATATACCGTGAAGATGTTCTGATCGAAAGTGCTGCTTATGATTGGGCGATCAATCAGATCGAGAAAAATCCCGACGGCGCGCTTGCAAAGATCCTGCGAGCAGTTTTCAAGGATCCGAAATCCGATGCAGACAAGTCGCGCCAGGAAGCACAGGAGTATCTGGAGAACGGGCATTTGGGCATGTATGCCGAAGCCATGGCATATGCCGAAATGCATGACTTCTTCGACCGGAATCAAGTTCCCGAATGGGTGACGGGCACGGTCACGTATCCGCTTGTTACAGCGTATAAATGGCGCAGTATAGTCAAGGGCTGGGCGGACGGTACTTATACGACCAAGGACATGGTCGAGGACTATGCGCTTTCTGAGGTACTGTACATGAATTACCGCGGCTATGGCGATCAGTACGTGGAGCCGGAGTATTACTATCAGGTCTACGTGACCGAGTGGGATGAGACCAAGTATGAGCCCAAGGCATACGTATTTGTGCGTGTTTCGAACGAGACGTATACCGAGGTTGAGTGCACGTGGACGGAGGTTCTGGGCGACTTGTGCGATCATCTGGAGGAGTGCGAGAGCTATATTGCCGAGCTGGAGACTTATGCAACGACAATTGAGCCGGACGCTTACTATGACGCGATCATCGCGCAGTACAGACAGGAGATCGAGGCAAACAAGAACGGCATAGAGAATTATCAGGAGGAAATAAAGCAGCTCGAGCCCGAGCAAGGGGAGGAGATGCGGGCCTGGTATGAGGCGCAGATTGCGGACTGCCGCGGAAAGATCGAGGATGCTGAGTACGTGATCGCGGCATACGAGGACCTCAAGGAGCTTGATGCACATCCGGAAAGCAGTGCCTTTGCATTGGTCAACGTTGTGCTGCCAAATGTTTTGAGAACGCGCAGAGATGCGATAAGCTCCATAGCCATGAACGAGGCCACGGACACATTTGTGCTGATCGCAAAAGCGAGCGAAAGCAGTGCCAAGCACAAGATCCGCATCTGTGACAAGGCACTTGTCGCCATTGAATACGCATACACCCGCGATATTTTGCCTGTGAGCATGGGCGCGAGCAGTGCCAAAGCCACTTTTCTCAATAATTTGTCTACCGCATCGTTTTTGATCAGTGCGGTGGTGGTCGTGCTTGCCAGCATGATCCTCTCGCGTGAGTTTGCCACGGGCACGGTCAGACTGTGGGTCATCCGACCGAGGACAAGAAGCAAGCTCCTGGGCTCAAAGATCGCGGCATTGCTGATTTATGTGTGCACCATGATGGGCGCAAGCTTTGTGATCACATACGCCTTTGCGCTGGTCAATCACCTGATCGACCTGTTCTTTTACGGACAGAGCTCGCTGTTTGCCAACGACTACGGCGTGGTATTCGGCAATGTCATTCCTATTCCTGCGGTGCTGGAGCATTTGTGGGCATTGATCCTTTTCACGTTGCCCGTGCTGCTGTACGCAGCGCTTTGTCTGTTCATCAGTGTGCTGACCAAAAAGGGTGTATTGGGCATCGTTGCGGGAATGCTGGTGCTCATGTTCGCCACCGATATCCAGGCATTTGCGCTGATCGTTTCGAATTATACGGGCGCGTTTGGCTACTTGCTGCATGCAACCGTGCTTCCATATCTGGGTATGGACAGATTGCTGGTGACCGCACTTGATTTCGGCACTTTGTCCGGGATGATGGGGTCGATGGATGGACTTGGCGCACTGATGGGACTTGAGGATATGCTCATGTCGCAGATCTGGGGCGTTGCTCCCTACGTTTGCTCCACTCTTGTGGGTGCTGTCGTGCTTAGTGTGCATATCGTCGGTCTTGTGCTGCTCAGCCTCTTCGTCTTTAAGAGAACGCAGATCAAGAGCTGATCGCCCCCGTACCTTGTGGCAAGTGGTGAGTGATGGTGCGCTTTGTGCAGTGGTGACGTGCCTTACGGCACAGTTTGAGGTAACAGAGCGAGCTTGTACGGCGAGATGAATTGCGAGTTCGACGAGCTTCATCATTCCTGACTAAATAGCATATACAAAACGAGGACAGAGAACGTAAAAATTCTCTGTCCTTTTCTCACGGACGAGAGCATATTGTTTGGCGAGGGTGCGCCGAAGCGCGACTTTTGCGCGTTTTAGATTGCAAATTGGATAAAAATACCGCGGACGGGAAGCGGGTGTTTTGCACCGATGACAGATATTTTGACACGAAAGAAATTGCAATTTTTCTCGACTTATGTTATAATATAATGACTGAACTTTCGGCACATGGGATATTTGTGCCCGAATTGCGTTTTACCAGGAGGTTAGATACATGATGAAACAAAAGTATGTGTACATACTTGTTTTAGTGATATTAACTGCATGCCTTGCTGTGTTTGCCGCATGCAATCCGCAAACAGAGGAGCTGCCGGAGCAGTATACTCTGAGCTACTGTGTGGACGGACAGGTCCATACCACACAAAAGATCAGCGGCAATCAGAAGATCAATCTTCCCAAGGAGCCCGCAAAGGATGGATACATCTTTAACGGGTGGTTCCTTGACGAGGGCACGTGGACACAGCTGCTGGCTGCGAATACCTTTGAGGAGGTGGCTGCATCAGCCGATCTGACCGTATACGCCAAGTATACGCCCATCAAGTACGAGATCGTGTACGAGCCGGGCAAGGAGATCGAGCACTCCAACGTCACCGAGTATACGTTTGAGCAGCACGTGGAGCTGCTGCCCGCAAGCAAGCCGCACCACGATTTCAAGGGCTGGTTTACCGACGAGGAGATGACGCTGCCCATCTTTGAAATTCCCGAGGGCTCAATGGGCAATATGACGCTGTACGCCCAGTTCTCCCTGACCGAGTACAAGGCGGTCTTTATGGACGGCGAGACGGTGGTTGCCGAGATTCCTTATACCATTGAGACCGAAAGCATCACTCCTCCCGAGGTACCCGAGCATGCGGGCTACACCGGCGAGTGGGAGAGCTTTACGCTCAAGGCAGGCGGCGTGACCGTTCAGGCCAAGTACACGTCGGTCGACTATACCATCACCTATGAGGGCGTGACCAAGCCCGAGCATTCCAACCCCAAGGGCTATGACGTGAC
>JAFQUG010000358.1 GCA_017408625.1 Clostridia bacterium
GCCTTTGCCACCTTTTCCGCCCTTGAAAGGGCGTTTGTATTACTTGCTACCCTTAAAAGGGTCTTCGTATTCTTTTACACTCAATTTATCAAGTGCTATATCATGTTTTTCTTGCTCTTCTATGTATTTCCTTATCGTAGCTTCATTTAAACCTACCGTCGATACATAATACCCTTCTGCCCAGAAGTGTCGGTTCCCGAATTTGTATTTCAGGTTTGCATGTTTATCAAACATCATCAACGCACTTTTGCCTTTCAAGTACCCCATAAAACTTGACACGCTCGTTTTTGGTGGTATACTTATGAGTAGGTGCACATGGTCAGGCATCATATGTCCCTCAAGTATTTCCACGTCTTTATATTTGCACAGAGTCCGGATTATCTCTTGCAAATCGGTGCGATACTGATTATATATGATCTTCCTGCGATACTTCGGTACGAACACTATGTGGTACTTACAAATCCATTTAGTATGGGATAAACTATTTGTTTGATTTGCCATTCTTTCTCCTTTCGTGTTGCAATAGACTTGAGCATCTTATTGTACCACGTTAGGAGATTTTTTGGTATAACCCTTGTTGCCCACCCGCATAGCGGGTGGTTGTCTGTTTCGCACTTCGTGCTCAACTGCCTAAAGGCACTAAAGCAAAAATCGGCTACTTGACTGTAGCCGATTTTTTGTTATTTCCAATCGCCAAGATAGTCCTTGTTCGCTTCAAACAACTCATTGCACATATTCTCGATCTCCTCCAAAGAAAGCACGGCGGAGCTGAGCGGATCCATCATCACGGCGCGGATCAGCTTTTGTCTGTTCTTTTCCATAATAGCATCCACGGCAAGATTTTCCATCATGGCGGTATGGTTGACCAGAATGGCGATCTCGTCGGGCAGCTTGCCCACATAGCACTTGCGCAAGCCGTGCTTGGAAGCATAAACGGGGATCTCCACGCAGGCGTCGGCAGGGAGGTTGGGAATGCAGCCGTCGTTGATCACGTTGCCGTTGAACTCAATGGGCTTGCCGTCACCAAGGAGGGCATTGAAGATCTCGGCGGCATACTCATTGCTGCGAGGCGCGTTTTTATCCAAAGGCGTATCGATCCAATCCTGCATGGTCTTAACAAAATTTTTCGCCTTGTCGGTATACAGACCGATGGAATAAAGCTCCTCGCCGGGGTTCCAGTAGCTGCCCTCGTGATCCGAGCAATATTTCTGCAGCAGATCGGGGCGTTTGCGGAACCAGGCGTTGTACTCGGAATTATGACCGGAGGACTCGGTCACGTAATAACCGAGGCGCAGGAACATTTCGTTACGCACCCGCTCCTTATCGTAATAGCGCGGATCGGCAAGCTTTTCGCGCAGAGCAGGGTAGAGATCCTTACCGTTGTGAGAAAATTCGGTGTAAAACGCCTGATGATTGACTCCGGCGCAGGTGTATCTGACCTCGTTGTAGGGCACGTCAAGCCATCTTGCCAGCATAGCGGCGGTGCCTTGCACAGAGTGACAAAGACCGGTCACGTTGACCTTGGTGTGCAGCTGCATGGCGCGGCAGAGCATAGTCATGGGGTTGGTATAGTTCAGAAATACAGC
>JAFQUG010000359.1 GCA_017408625.1 Clostridia bacterium
AGGATTATCAGCACGTTAAGCTGTCCAACGGTATGCTGCTTTGCTATGAGGTATACAGCATTCCGTATTATGCAAGCTACCGGGGCTTGAAGAACCTGATTGCATATTTCAATGATAATGATGATTTCTATGCATCGGTTTACACGCTGTCCATTCAGTATAATCCTGCGGATCAGTCGATCCAGGGCAACATGGTAATTCTGCATTACTATCTGCTGGATGAAAACGCAGAGTACGTACCTCCCGTGATCGGCGAAGAGATCATTCCCGGTATCGACGGCATTTTCGGTGACGTGACCGATAACAATAAGCATCAGGGCAAGCAGAGCCCGTACACGGTTGACGACGTTAAGGGCTGGCTGGATGACGGCATGTCCTTCGAAGACGTTCGTGACAAGCTCAAGAGTGAGGGCTATCCCGCAACCGAGTTTGCATGGATCATGAAGGAAGAGTATAAGACGCCCACCGAAATGCAGGCCTTCCTGGAGGAATACGGTGAAGAAGGTGTTGAATACGACCTTGATTACGTGCTTGAGCTGCTTGAATGTGATCTGACTACGCTGATGGATATTTACTATGCAAAGGATCCCGGGGAGGATAACACGGGCGATGACAATACTCCCGATGATCCCGAGGAGGATACCACGGGCGGCGATACCCCCGATGATCCCGAGGAGGATACCACGGGCGGCGATACCCCCGATGATCCCGAGGAGGAGACCACGGGCGGTGGAAATACCCCCGATGACCCCGAGGAGGAGACTACCACCGGCAGCAGCAAGCCGGTCGACCCCGAAGAGGAGACTACCACCGGCAGCAGCAAGCCGGTCGACCCCGAAGAGGAGACTACCACCGGCGGCAGCAAGCCCCAGGGCGGCAAGCAGAGTGACTATACTGCCGATGAAATTGAGCAGATGCTGAAGCCTACCGGCACGAAGAGTCTGGAGCAGGTTCGCGACATGCTCAAGTCAAAGGGCTATCCTGCAACCGAGCTTGCGTGGATCCTCAAGGAAAAGTACAAGACGCGCGACGAGATCGAAATGTTCGTCATTTTCCGCGGCGAGGGCAAATATACCACGCTGGAGGATGCAACCGAGCTGTTTGAGTGCAGTGCGAACGAACTGAGATACATTTACGAATACGATATGGATCATTGATCCAATGCTTTGAGAAAGGAGAAAGGCATGAGAAAGTTTTTGAAAAATCAAAAAGGCGTTACCATGATGGAAGTGTTGGTAACGGTTGCGCTGCTTGCAATCGTTGTCGTTCCGTGCCTTTCTTCCTTTATCATGGCGCAAAGCGGCAACGTCAAAGCCGCTGAGGTGACCAATGCTTATACCGAAGCCGCCAATTTGATGGAAGAGCTGAAGGGAATCGGCGAGGTTGACGAAGTCATCGCACAATTAACCCCGAAGAAGGATGACCACGAGCAACTGCTGCCAAAGGAGTATAACGATACCATTTATGTTGTTTATCAAAATGCAGGTACGTACGTAACCGTATGGATCTTCCAAGGTAGTGCTGTAAATGCTGAATATGATAGTGAAAACGAAGCACAGCTTTCTAACGGAGAACTGCTTTTGAAAGGGGTGATCGCTCCATGACTAAGAGATTTATCAAGGATAATCGCGGTCAGGTGCTTTACGCAGTGATCGTTACGGTCATGTTTTTGGGCGTGCTTTCCATGATCGCCATGGGGCTGACCCTGCAGCATTACCATGCCTCCGTGCAAAAGCAAGAGCGCGTGAGCGACTATTATGCGGCGGATGCAGCAGCGGAGCTGTTGCGCATTGACCCTTCCAAGATCGTTAGTATTGAACAGGAGTGGAACGTTGATATTGGCGATCCTGTTACTGTTCAAGGCGCAACGCAATATACCATAAATAATGATACTGTGACACTTGTTGTCGAGATTCAAAATGGAGAATTCACGAGCTGGGAGGTAAGCTATCATGCAAAACAACCGGCTGAGTAAGAATAACAAGGGCGTGACCCTTGTAGAAGTGATCGCGGTGATTGCGGTCTTGGGCGTGGTCATGGCGGCCGTAACAGGCTTTATGATAACAGGTACAAAAATGTCCGCCAAGGTCAGTAACGAGGCGGGAAGCAGTATGCGAGAGCAAACTGCGGTGGAATTTATTCAAAAGACGGTTTTGAGATACGGCTCTGCCTCTTTGAGAACAATCGAAGTAGTGCTCAATGAAGAAGCAGAAGAAAAAGAGACTGTTTGGGCGTTGTTAATTATTCTTGCTACTGATGGTGGCCAAAGCTCCTGTGCGCTGATTACCGCAACCGAAGATGAAAAGGTCGTTTATCAGCTTTGTACAGTGCCAATCTCGGAGGATGATGACGACATAGAATTTGGCGAATTGGATTTTGACGAAAGAGATCCCATTGAGCTTTGTTCGGGAAAGATCTCCTTCGAGCAGATTACGGACGACACCGTGATCTACGAATTGAATGGCGAAAAACACGTGGTGCATCTCAGAGTCGCTTCGCCCGGCTCGTGATGTACGTGACGTTGGAGGATAGATTTTGATGAAAAAAATAGTTGTTTTCTTAACAGCTTGTTTACTGCTGATCGGAACTTTGGTGGGAACAGCAGCTGCGGAAACCACACCCCGAGTAAGAAAAAAATACTCGGATCTGGATTACAGCATGGGCAGCACCAAGTCGGCAACCGTATATATGGGAGACGTGCTTGAACAGCTTTACGGTTACCAACTGACCGATGCAGAGAAGAACTTGATCCGATATAAGTTTGATGGGCAAAACGTTCTTTATTACAAGCGTCCTTCGATCATTGATCCGCAGATCACGTACAATGGCGAAACACAGCAGTTGACCGTTATTCTGATGGACGACTATATTTACAACAGCAGATACGATTATGACATTTGCTGGACACCCTCGCGCGTTGTGATCAACGGAAAATCCGGAAAGTTTTCTCCTGCCCCCGACGTGGATGCAAACTATTTCCGCGCCACTGTGGAGGGCGTTGCATGGAGCAGCAACGTGCTGATGACGGTTGAGTACACCTCGCAGTTCACCATTTCTGCGGATACGCTCAACGATTTTGTCAATTTTGCTTACGATACCGCAGTTTCCTTGGATGGGGAGTACGCGATCTACCAATCCTCGCTGGAGCAATATAATCTCAAGCTGGATGAGTACAATGAAAACCAGATCGAATGGACGAGATATCAGGCCGAGCTGGATGCATACCGTGACCATCAGTATCAAGAGGCATTGTACGCAGATTATCTGCTTTATCAGCAGTACCTGGCAGAAATGAAGGTATATAATCAAGCTTATGCCGATTATACCGATAATCAAAAGGAATGGGCTACCTATTACGAGAATTGCAGCAAGTTCGAGCAATACATGAAATACAAAGAGCAGTATCCTACCCTGTATGCCGAATATCAGAATGAGATGGCCACGGTCAATCACCACCTGGGTCTGCTTGCGCTGATGGAGGTCAAGGATCCCGTGACCGGTTTTTCGTTTATTGAGACTGTTTTGGACGACCGCGTCGGTCAGGTGATTGCTGAGAAAAAGGCAGAGCTCTCTGCCCTTGAGGGAAGTGCTGTGGACAACGTGGTAGCAGCAACGCCCGTATTGCAGAAATTTTTCACCACCTATCGCTCACTGAGCACCGATCAGGAGAGATACGAGTTTTACATCAAGGAGTATTCCTCCTTTGTCAAGCATCTCAAGATGCTCTACGACGGTATCAATAAGCTTTATAAAAACGGCCCGATCTATAACACGCTGCGCAAGGATTATCCCGATTACGTTGACTCCTTGGTGCGCATGCTTGGCTTGCTTTACGTCAACAACTGTAGCTTTAACGATAATATGACCATGAACCTGAACTACGAGGTGGATTATCACGGTCATAAAAAGGCAAAGGATCTGGTGGACGCTTCGCTGCGCCCTGCATCCGATACCAACAAAGCAAAGCCCCTTAGTGCATGGCCGAAGCCGCCCCAGCATCCTTCCGAATGCGAGGTTACCAGTCTGCCCACCAGACCCACCCAGACTCTGCCTGAGCCTACTAAGCCCCCTCTGCCCGAGTTTGGCGTAGTCACGTCTATTGAAGAGTTCCCGACAAACATGCAGGATCCCGGCACCATGGAAGAGCCGACCGAGCCTTCCTTGTACGTGCCGCACCCCGGTACGCCGCCTTCCTTGCCTTGGGATTCCACCTATCAGAGCCTCTATGAGGCGTATTTGCGCGGAGAAATCGTGCAAAGAGCCCCGTTTGGCACTGCACAGACGGTTACGCTGACCGCTGCAGCCAATCATACGGCAACCCTTGACGAGGACGAGCATTATTATTACATTTACTTCTATAACAGTGACGAGGCTAAAACGTATATTGGCTACGATGCCGTGCGTTACGGTGAATCAGGCGCATATCCCGAGGATTTGCCCGTGCCCACCAAGCAACCCGTCAATGAGATCGCTTATGCCTTTGACCACTGGGTCTACGAGAACGGAGAGCCGGCTGATCTGAGTATGATCACCTCGGACGTTGAGGTGTTTGCTGCTTATAAGATCGTGCCCCGACAGTGTACCGTGACGTGGGACGTGGGCGGCAAGCTGATCGAAACACTGTGGTATTACGGAGAAACCCCCATATTTACAGGATCGACCGATCGAGAACCGTCCCTGCAATACATTTATACGTTTGCAGGATGGGATAAGGAGATCACAACAGTCAAGGAGGACGTCGTCTATACAGCACAGTATTCCACCGTGCTGAACAGACATAAGGTCACCTTTGTGATGGGCGACGGTACGTTGATCGAGAAGGTTTACGATTACGGAAAGAATCTGGGTGAGGCCGTGCCGCTGCAAACGCCGGTCAAGGCACCCACCGCACAGTATTCGTACGTATTCAAGGGTTGGAAGGACGACCGAGGAAATCTGTACCGAACGCCGTCTGAGTTTCCGACGCTCTCAGGACCTGTCACCTTTACCGCTGAATTTGAGCCGGTGCTCAATGAGTATACCGTCACTTGGGTCGTAGAAGAGCAAACCTTCCGGCAGACCTACAAATACGGTGAAATCCCCGTATTCGGAGATGCTCCCGGTGCCGTACCCACCAAACCCTCGACGCTGCAGCATGATTACGTGTTCCGCGATTGGAGTTCCAAGATTGGAGCAGTGGTAGGGGACGTAACGTACGTTGCACAGTTTGACGAGGTCACGCGACAGTATATGATCACGTTTATCGTGGACGGTAAGGAATTCGTATATCCTCATGCATACGGTGATACGCCCGTATGTAAGAAGCCTCCCGAAAAAACTCCTACGGTAGAGCATGAATTTATCTTTGCCGGTTGGGATAGAGAGCTTGAGCCCGTCACCGAGGAGACGACCTACGTGGCGCGCTTTGATACAACGCCGAGAAAGCACCCCATTACGTTTTTGCTTGGAAAGGAAGAGGTCGTGCTGGAATTTGAGTATGGCACTGTTCCCGTATATCCGAGCAGAAAGCCCACGATTGCAGATGACAGCCGCTATTATTACGTATTTACGGGTTGGGACAGACCCTTTACCGAGGTAGACGGACAACCGACTACCTATACCGCTTACTTTGACGCATTTCCTCTTGCACCTGTCAAGGATGGGGAGGATGGCGTTCTGTCGATCAGCCCGGACGGGAAATACGTCTTATATGTGGACGGCAGTATCGTCGATATTTCCAGAGTGATGGACAAGGCGGGCGAGAACGGTGCAGCACTGCTGCAGGTGCACTTTGGCAAGGCCATTGTGGAATTCCCCAAGGAGCAGGTCGATGCTTTCTACAATATGAGCGGTGCGATCTACGAGGTAAGATTGGCATGCGTGCCATATGAAGGTCGCATTTCGTATCAGTTGGAGCTGTTGGACGCGAACGGATTTCCCGTACAGTTCTTGATGACTGAGCTGATCCTCAAGCTGCCTTATCAAGGGGCATACTCTGCTGACGTGTATTGCGTCGGGGAAGACGGTGCGCTCAAAAAGATGGAGGCAGAGCATATTGATGGGCATCTTGTA
>JAFQUG010000360.1 GCA_017408625.1 Clostridia bacterium
AGCCTCGGAGAGAGAAAGCCCTTCCCCTTTTGCAGATGCAACTACTGCGCGTGCCAAGGGATGCTCGCTCAATTGCTCTGCCGACGCCACCGCAGAAAGCAAGACAGTACGATCGATTGAGGTGTCAAATGGCAAAACGTCCGACACGGAAAGCGTGCCTTGCGTCAACGTTCCCGTCTTATCAAAGGCAACGGTATCGATCTTTCCCATTTTTTCCAAGGCTTCGCCGGACTTGATGATCACGCCCTTGCCTGCCGCCTGACCGATTGCCGCCATGATCGCCGTAGGCGTAGCAAGCACCAGTGCGCAGGGACAGAATACCACAAGCACCGTAACGGCGCTGACGATATCCTGCTTGAAAATTCCCGTTGCAACAGCAAGCAACAATGCCAGAGGAACCAACCAGCTTGCCCACTTGTCGGCGGTGCGTTGCATGGGCGCTTTTTTCTCCTCTGCCTCCTCTACCATGCGGATCAGCTTTTGCAGAGTGGAGTCGTCGCTGACCTTCTCTACGCGCATATCCACCGCGCCATAACAATTGATCGTGCCGCAAAATACGCCGTCTCCAACCTCTTTATCCACGGGAAGGGATTCCCCCGTCATGACGGATTGATCTACCGAGGTCTGTCCTGCGAGGATCACGCCGTCCGCAGGGATCGTCTCTCCGGGCAGAATACGTACCACGTCTCCCACGGCAAGCTGATCGACAGAAACCATTTCCTCACCCACCTCGGTCAAGCGCCGTCCCTGCGTGGGGGCAAGCTCCAGCAGACGCTTCAAGCCTTTTTTGGCGCGATCGGTGGTCATGTCCTCCAATATCTCACCCAAAGCCATGATGAACGCGACTTCGCCTGCCGCAAACAGGTCACCGATACAAATGGCGGCGATCATAGCAACGGAGATCAGAAGCGCCGATGAAATTTTAGAAATGCCACGATTGAAGACCAGCTTCCGAACGGCGGAACAGATCAAAGGGGTTCCCGAAATCAGCACACTGATCCACGCAGGGTCGAGATAGAGAGGCAACGCCTCACCCATTGCAAGTGGGATCAAAAAGCTTGCAAGCAAGCACACACCGCTGACAATGGTGGCAGGAATCTCTGTCAAAACAGAAAGCATTTTTTTGAGCATGGTAAAGCTCCTTTCATAATTTTGTCATTGACAACACTCGGTTTTTGTTGTATAATGAATTCATTACCGAACACCTTGTACGGTTTTATTATAATACGCATATCATGCAAATGCAAGAGGCAGTTTTCAAAAAATGTACGATACCGAACAAAAACGAAAATTTGTATGGAGGAACGGAATGGACAGACGGCAACAAAAAACGCGCGACGCGATCTTTAAGGCGTTCAGCACGCTGCTTGAAAAAAAGAGATACGAGCACATTACGGTGCAGGAGATCATTGACCTTGCCAACGTAGGCAGGGCGACCTTTTACGCGCATTTTGAAACCAAGGATATGCTTTTGCGCGTGATGTGCAGCGATATTTTTGACCACATCTGTGCGGGAAACATGTGCGAATACACGTCTTCTCTGCCACCTGCCGTGGATCTGGAAGCAAAGCTTGCGCATATCCTTTGGCACTTGAAGGATCACAAAAGCGACGTTACGGGAATCTTCTCTTCCGAGAGCGGTGAGCTGTTTATGCGATACATCAAGGAATATCTGACCGTGCTGTTTCGCTCC
>JAFQUG010000361.1 GCA_017408625.1 Clostridia bacterium
GACAAGGAGCAAAGTTAGTTGGCCGTTCTCGACAGAACCCGGCTTACAGGCCAAGCTGCAAAAAACGCTGACGCGACGCGTCAGCGCTTTTTTGCAGCTTGGCAGTTATGATTGCCCTGCGGGCAAGTGATGAGATATGATTGGCTGCGCCAAATTATGATGCCCTTCGGGCAGTTATAGTAACAAAGGGCAATCATATCATAACGATGCGAAGCATCTCATCACTTTTGCCGCAGGCAAAACCATAACGCTTGCAAAGCAATCTCATATCTCATAACTTTTTCACACTTTTTTCTTTCATTTTGTGAATCCCGACAAAAAATGTTTTTTTGCCGACATTCTCTTGCAAGCAGGGCGATTTTGTGCTATAATATATTTGTAGATTTATGCCAACAGGAGCACCCTCATGAAAGAATTCCACATCGGTACACAGATATATTTCGGCGAGTCGGCATTGGACAGACTTTCCGAGATCGGCTTTGATCGCGTCATCATCTTAGCCGATCCCTTTGTCGTGACCTCGGGTCTTGTCAAGCACGTCACAGACAAGCTGGACGGCGCGGGCGTGAGTTATGTCCTGTTTACCGATATCGTTCCCGATCCCCCCGTAGACAAGGTGATCGCGGGCGTAGCCGAGGTGCTCAAGGGCAAATATCCCTGCATGATCGCAGTCGGCGGCGGCTCTGCCATTGATACCGCCAAGGCGGTGCGCAAGTTTGCAGGCCAGATCGAGCCCGGCTATGCACCGCGCCTGATCGCCATTCCCACCACGTCGGGCACGGGCAGCGAGGTAACCTCGTTTGCCGTGATCTCCAATCCCGCCGAGGATAAAAAATATCCGCTTTGCTCCGACGATATGATGCCCGAGGAGGCCATTTTGGACGAGGTGCTGGTCAAATCCGTGCCTGCAGCCATTACGGCAGATACCGGCATGGACGTCATGACCCATGCCATCGAGGCCTACGTCAGCACCAACAACAACGAGTTTTCGGGCGCACTTGCCGAAAAGTCGGTCGAGATCTGCGGTCAATTTCTCATTCGCTCTTGGGCGGATAACAACGACGCGCACGCGCGCCGTAAGATGCACATCGCGGCATGCCTTGCAGGCATCGCCTTCAATTCCGCCTCTCTTGGCCTTGTGCACGGCATGGCACACCAGTTGGGCGCACACCTGCACATTCCGCACGGCCGCGCCTGCTCGCTGCTGCTCCCCTCGCTGATCGAATATAACAGCGGCATTACCACCTCTTCGCGCTCCCAGGCTGAATATCCGCCCTGTGTGCGCAAATATTGCAATGTGGCAAGAATTCTGGGTGTGAGCAACTTCAACGAGATCACCACCGTACGCGCGCTGATCAGCTACGTGCACTTCCTCTCACAGGAAATGCACATGCCGGCCCGCGTATCCGAGGCAACCAATATTTCGTATGAGGAGTATCTCGCCCTGGTCGAAACCATGGCAGAGGGAGCTCTGCTTGACTCCTGCACGGCAACCAATCCTCGCGTGCCGACAAAGCAAGAGGTCGTAGAGATTTATAAGAATATTTGGTAAAAAAGAGAACCGATGATACCGGGTTGCAAAATTAGCGCAGCAATAGCAGGAATTTGTTCCAAAATGAGCAAATTCCTGCTGCTTTTATTTATATACAGTGGTGAGAGAGCGGTGAAATGGGAACCCCCACCACCGCAACCGCTTCTCTCATTTCAAAGCAAAATGCTTTGAAACTCGCTCCGCTGCGGTCTTCTCGCTGCGGCTCGGTCACACTCGCGTTCTGACAGCCATTTAGGCTGTCA
>JAFQUG010000362.1 GCA_017408625.1 Clostridia bacterium
ATGCCATTTTCAACGACGGTCTGCCTTATCCGGATCTTTTGAAGCCGGGCAAGAGCGTGCACGTGCCTTCCAATACCACGCAAGGGCTGTGGCTGCACCTGTGGGTGTCCGAGCAGGCAGCAGAGGGGATCACTCCCATCACCTGCACGGTCAAGACCTCGCGCGGCGATTTTTGCGCAAATCTTTCGCTGCGCGTCTATCCCGTAGTCATTCCCGAGCCTGCAGAATCTGCGTTCGGGCATGAATATTTCTTCTGCACTACAGGCTTTTTCCCCCCCGAGGGAAAGCCCTGGACACCGCCCATCACGCCCTTCTATGATACCTGCCGCTATACCGACAAGTGGTGGGAGCTGCTGGCGAATTACGCGCGCGCCATGAAGGTGCTGCGCGTCAACAGCCTGAATATCACCCCCATCGATTTTCTGATCGACGCGGGATCAAAGCGCATCTCCGAGTCCGAGTGGCACTTTGACTATACGCTGCTGGATCAGTTCATTGAGCTGTTCTTACGTGAGGGAAGCTTTAAGTATCTGACGCTTTCTGCTCCTGTCAGCTCGGTATGGGGGAAGACCATTCTCGGCTGCGGAGATCACGGTGACATTGTTTGGTACGAGATCGGAAAGCCTGAGGCTGAGCATTGGGCACGCGCGTACTGGGGCGGTATGTACAAGCATTTCGAAGAGAAGGGCTGGCTTTCCATGCTCAATCTGCGACTGCAGGATGAGCCCCACACCACCGAATATTGGTATTGGGCAAGAGAGATTGCACGGGAGGTTTGCCCCGGAATTCCTTGCGGCGAGCCGCTTGATACGCACGAGATCGCGCTGCAGCTGGCAGGCAAGTGTGATCAATACGTGCCAAGACTTGAGGTGTACGCCTCCGATCCCTATTTCTATCGCGAACGGCAGAAGGCAGGGGATACCGTCTGGTGCTACAGCTGCTGCTTCCCCGAGGAGAACTGGTGGCTCAATAAGTTTATCGACCTGCCGCATTCCTACAGCCGTATGATCAAGTGGGCATGCTACGCGCAGGGCATTACGGGATTCTTGCACTGGGGCTTTAATTATTGGGGCGAGAAGACTATTTACGGTATTCAGCCGAGCGCGAGATACAAGGGCGACGGCTATATCGTGTATCCCGAT
The DNA here is from genome assembly GCA_017408625.1 of Clostridia bacterium. Next base: position 1,143 of record JAFQUG010000362.1, read on the forward strand.
ATTGAGAATTTCGGCGTGCTGCACTCCAACCGAGGCGTTGCTACCCGCGAGGGACTTTACGACTGGGAGCTTTTGCACATGCTTGGGCAAAAGGACGGTGCAGCGGCACTTGCCATTGCGCGCTCAGTTGCGCGCACCTTTGAGGACTTTACACACAACGAAGCAGATATCGATGCCGCGCGCATCGCTGTGCTCGAAGCACTCTGCCAATGATCTGTGTTTTATGGAGGTAAAAAATGAAGAAGATCTGGATTGCATTGATTTCTGCTGCAGCCGTGCTGGTGCAGCTTGCTTTGACGCTGGTAACGGGTGCTACGGGCATTCTGTACCTGCTTTCCATTATTACCGCAGTAACAGGGTGACAGCTTGGCTGTCACCCCTTGCTTTGTAAGGAGTAGCATATGAAATCTCAAACTAAGGGAAAATTCTACGCAGCGCTTGTGTTGTTTGGCCTGCTTGGTCAGATCGCATGGGTGGTCGAGAATATGTACCTCAACGTATTTATCTATAAAATGTTCGCAGCCTCGGCGGGGGATATCCGTCTGATGGTCAGCGCATCGGCCATCGCGGCCACGCTGACCACCGTGTTCATGGGTGCGCTGTCGGATAAGATCGGCAAGCGTCGCCTGTTTATCGCGGGCGGCTACGTGCTGTGGGGCATTTCGATCTTAGCCTTTGCCGTGATCCGTCTGGACGTGATCAGCGCGATCGTGCCCATGACCGTCTCGGCTGCAGCCGTGGGCGTTTCGCTGACGGTGGTGATGGATTGCATCATGACCTTCTTTGGCTCAACGGCCAACGACGCAGCCTTCAACGCCTGGCTGACCGACAGCACCACCGAGAAAAACCGCGGCGCGGCCGAGGGGCTCAACGCCATGATGCCTCTGATCGCCATTCTGTTTGTGTTTGGTGGCATGATGCTCATGCCCGCGTCCATTTCGCAGGATATGCCGCTTTACTGGACGGTCATGTTCTGTATCATCGGCGGCATCGTGCTGCTGGCAGGCGTGCTGGGCTTTTTCCTGGTCCGCGACCCCGACATCAAGCCCTCGTCGGATGGGTATTTTTCCACCGTGTTCTACGGATTCCGCCCGTCCACCGTCAAGATGCACGCGTCGCTGTACGTGCACCTGATCGTATTCGTGCTGTTCAATATCGCCATTCAGATCTTCATGCCCTATCTCATCATCTATTACGAGGTCTCGCTGGGCATGGCGGATTACGTGCTGGTCATGGCACCTGCCATCATTCTTGCGTCGGTTGCCACCGCGCTGTGGGGCAGGGTATACGACAAAAAGGGCTTTCAGCTGACAGGCATCCTTGCCATGCTCTGGATGTGCGCGGGCTTTGTCCTGCTGTTTTTCTTCCGCGCCAAGCTGCTTGTCTTTATCGGCTCGCTGCTGATGATGTGCGGCTACCTTTGCGGTGCGGCGGTATTCGGGGCAAAGATCCGTGATCTGACCCCCGAGGGTAAGGCGGGCAGATTGCAGGGCGTGCGCATTTTCGCGCAGGTGCTGCTTCCCGGTGTCATCGGTCCTTGGATCGGTGAGCTGGTACTCTCAAACGCTGAAAAAATCGTCAATGGCGACGGCACCGAATCCTTCGTGCCGAATGCAAATATTTTCCTTGCCGCGCTGGTCGTGGCCGTGATTGTCCTGCTTCTGATCGTGCTGATCAAGGACAAAAAGAAGCCAAATTTGCAAGCGCTGCACACGCCCTTTGAGGAGGACGTGCATGCGTGGGAAAAGCACTACCCCAGACCTTGGATGCGCCGCGAGTGCTGGCAGAGCCTTTGCGGGGAATGGGAGCTTTCGGTGATTGGCAAAAAGGGAATAGCGCCTGTCGGAAAGATCCGTGTACCGTTCCCACCCGAGAGCAGACTTTCGGGCATCGAGCGCGCGCTTGGCACGGGTGAGGAGTGGCTGTACGAGCGCACGTTTGAGCTGGAAAAGCGTGAGGGCGAGAGCGTGCTTTTGCACTTTGGCGCGGTGGATCAGGTTTGCACCGTAATCGTCAACGGCGAAAGAATAAGCCGTCATAAGGGCGGATATCTGCCTTTTGACGTAGATATCACCGCATTTGTCAGAAACGGAAAAAACAGCATTGCTTTACAAGTGTCCGACACGCTTGATCATAGCTTCGGCTGGGGCAAGCAGAGAGTGGACCGCGGCGGCATGTGGTACACGCCCGTCAGCGGTATCTGGCAGCCCGTATGGCTGGAGCAGGTGCCCGGGAACTGTATTGAAAATATTCGTCTTGCACCCTCGCTTGACTCGGTCAGCATTGAGATCGAGGGCGGCATGGGTGAGTATACCATGACCGTACAAACGCCCGACGGGGCAGATACCGTGACCTTTACGGGCAATTCTTACACGTATACGCCCAAGACCGCTATGCTTTGGTCGCCCGAAAACCCGTATCTTTACGAGTTTGCCTTGACCTCGGGACAAGACACGGTCAAGTCCTATTTCGCGCTGCGCACGGTGGAAGTCGGCAAAGTAGGCGAAACCCCGCGCATATGCCTCAACGGCAAGCCGTATTTCTTCCACGGTCTGCTCGACCAAGGGTATTTCCCGGACGGCATCTACCTGCCGGGCAGCCCGGATGGCTACGAAAACGACATTCTGATCGCCAAGAAAATGGGCTTTAACATGCTGCGCAAGCATATTAAGATCGAGCCGCAGATTTTCTATTATCTGTGCGACAAGCTGGGCATGATCGTGTTTCAGGACATGGTCAACAGCGGCGATTACAGCTTCCTTGTGGACACCGCGCTGCCTACGATCGGATTGAAGCGCGGGATTTCGCACAAGGCAAGCGAGCGCCGCAAGCGCGACTTCCTTGCTGACAGCGAACGGACGGTCGAGCTACTTTATAATCACCCCTCGGTGTGCTATTACACCATCTTCAACGAGGGCTGGGGGCAGTTTGAGGCGGATAAAACCTATGACGCGCTGCAGCCGCTTGACCCCTCCCGCATCTGGGACACCACTTCGGGCTGGTTCTGGGGCAAAAAGAGCGACGTGCAGAGTGAGCACATCTATTTCAAAAAGATCAATATCAAGCCGTGGGGCGATCGCCCCGTGGTGCTGTCCGAGTTTGGCGGCTACGCCTGCCGCGTAGAAGGGCATATCTTTAACCCCGACAACAACTACGGATACAGCACCTATCCCACTCCCGAGGCATGGCAAAAGGCCGCCGAGGCACTCTACCGCGAGCAGATTTTGCCCGCTATTGAGAAGAGCGGCCTTTGCGCAGCCGTGCTGACCCAGATCTCGGACGTGGAGGACGAAACCAACGGTCTTGTGACCTATGACAGACAGTTTGAAAAGGCAGACGCTGCCGTCATGGCCGCGCTGGCCAAGGAAATCTACGCTTGCTACAACCAAGCTGCAGGAAAATAAGGAGACGTTATGGAAAATAAAATGGCATTACCGGGACAAGAGGAAAAGGAAATTGTCGCTGCCGGAGCGGCGGATTGGAAAGCACCTGCGTTCAAGGTGTCGGGCGTATTCGGCTCGCACATGGTGCTGCAAAGAGAAAGACCTATCCGCATCTGGGGCTTTTCGGATACGCTGGGCTCCTTGATCACGGGTGAATTTATGGGCGAGAGAGTGAGTGCGACGGTAGGTGACGACTGTCGCTGGACACTGCAATTCGTGCCGCATTGTGCTGTATGGGAAGGCAAGCAAATGGTTATCTATGACGATCGCGGACACAGTACCGTCCTTGAGGACGTGCTGGTGGGCGACGTGTGGATGATCGGAGGTCAATCCAATGCCGAGCATAATCAGAGCAGCTGCCTTGATTGGGCCCCCGAGCAATGGTATGACAAGGACGAGCCGCTGAGATTGTTTGCACAAACGCGCCAGTATGCCTTTGAGCATCAGGATCTGTGCGCATCCCCGCAGCCCGACGTTATCTGCCCCGATTGGGGCTGGCAGCTGCCGCTTGAGAATGCTGCGCACACCTTTTCGGCAATCGGTTGGTTCTTTGGCAAGGAGCTGCTGCGCTATATCGATGCACCCGTGGGACTGATCATGATGGCCGCGGGCGGTGCTTGTATCCGTGAGCTGATGCCCACCGAGCTGGCAGTCGAGCTTGGATATACCACCACGGTGGCTGTGCCGCTCGGTGGCTTTTACAATTCGCTCATTCATCCCTTTGTGCCGCTGCAGTTCAAGGGACAGATCTTCTTCCAGGGGGAGAGCGAGGGTTGCTTCCCGGATCGCGCACCCATTTACGACAAGGAGCTTGCGCGGTTTGTTGCGGATCAAAGAGAACGCTTTGGACAGGATTTTCCGTTCTATAACGTACAGCTCTCGGACTACCGAGACGAGTGCTATACCTATTTTGCCTGGCTTGATACCGTGCGTGTCAAGCAGTTGGATGCGCTGGCAATCATCAAAAACAGCACGCTGACGCCCGCGATGGACTTAGGCTCTCCCGATTCTTATCCCGATTTTGCGCACTCGCCCCGCAAGTATGAGCTTGCTATGCGTCTTGCCAAGCTGGCGCTGGCACGCGAGTACCGCATCGGCAGTGAATATGACGCGCGTGCGCCCAAGCCCACCATGGCGCAGAGAAGCGCGGACGGTAAGCAGATCACGGTCGCCTTTACCGATATCGGTGACGGACTTTGCGTGCTTGGACAGTCGCCCAAGGACAGCATCGGGCAGGAGATCAAGGGCTTTACGCTGGGAGAGAAGGGCAATCAGATTCCCGTGCGTGCGGTCATCGAAACGCGCGGACTTGTCACGGTCGACGTGCCCGAGGGCGTGGACGCAAGCGTTGTGTCGTATGCGTATAACATCCGTGTCACAAGTGAGCATGCCGATCTGCGAAACGGCAACAATCTGCCCGCGCTTGCATTCTCCATGCGCGTGGATTGATCCGAAAGTCATTGACAAGCGTGTGACTTTGTGATACAATACAGGAGAAAATGACTGCAGAGCAGAAAATATAAGGAGAATTTATGGCAAATTACAGAAGAGGCAGAATCAATGACGAGATGCAAAAGGAGCTGATGGGGATTTTGCGCTCGGTCAAGGATCCTCGTGTCAGTGATGCGTTCGTCAGCGTCACGGCTGTGGATACCACGCCCGATCTCAAGTATGCAAAGGTATATTATTCCTGCCTTTCGGGCAATAAAAAGGACGTAGCAAAGGGGTTACGCCAGGCAAGCGGCTATATGCGCACACAGCTGGCCAGAACGCTCAATCTGCGCATGACGCCCGAGCTGACCTTTATCGAGGACGCCTCGGTTGAGCATGGCGCGCGCATTGCAAAGATCCTTGAGAATATCGAATTCCACGACGAGGTTCTGGACGAAAATTCGGAAGAATGATCTTGGCAAAAATCTGAATAAAATATCCTTCTCGGGGAAATCATAGGCTTGTCAGACAAGGACAAGAAATGAATCGAAGGGAAGGATGTTTTTATGAACAAAAGAATACTTACGGGTGGCGTGATATTGCTTTGCATACTGGCCTTGATCAGTGTACTGCCCGTGCACGGAGAGCAGGAAATTTACGACAGTGTGGTCAGGTTGCATGTGCTGGCCAATTCGGACAGCGACGAGGATCAGGCACTCAAGCTGCAGGTGCGCGATGAGATTTTGCGCGTCACGGAGCCCTTGCTCAAGGATTGCACCGACCGCGGGCGTGCCATTGAGATCCTGCAAGAGCACACGGATGAGCTGCAGGCAGCGGCGCAGGCGGTTGTGTACGAGAAAGGGTACGATTATCCCGTCACGATCCTGCTCGGGGAAGAGGATTATCCTACGCGCAGCTATGAAAATTGCTGCTTCCCGAGCGGCAGATACGTGTCATTGCGCGTATGCATCGGAGAGGCCGAAGGGCAGAATTGGTGGTGCGTGCTGTTCCCACCGCTTTGTCTGTCTGCCGCGAGTGCCGAGGATGAGGATGACAATGAGGATGCCTTTATCTCGGTAGGCCTGACCGGGGAGCAGTACAAGGTGATCACACAGACCGATAACGTCAAATACCGCATCAGATTCAAGATCCTGGAGGCGGTGCAAGAGCTGATCGGAAAACGAAATTAAATAATAAAAAAGCACGTGCGCAGCACGTGCTTTTTTATTGCTTTGAAATTATTCCTCAGTAGTCAGGATCTCGAGATCAGCACCGTTTTCCTCGAAGCTCAGCTCCTCGGGAATTTCGTAGCTGTCGTCAACCTCGATCTCAACGTTCTTCTTTCTCTGCAGCTTAGCCTTCATGTTCTTAGCCACAGCAACGCTCTTGTCCTTGATGCGGATAGCGGTTGCCTTGATCTTATGTCTGTTCTGGATCGCAAAGATGATACCTGCGGTCAGAGCAGCAGCAGAAACGGCACTGATGATGGCAGTGAGAACGATTGCACCGGTGTTATTGTTGTTGTTATCCATGGTTTGCTCCTTTCGTTCCGTGCACAAGTCACGGAAAATGGTGATACACATTTAATATACCACAAAAATTCCATTTGTGCAATGGGTTTTTCTGCAAATTCACAAATTGTTTATTCTTGGTGAAAAAAACTCACATTTTTGGCGGGAAATGAACGCATTTTCCTTGATTATCCCCCCTTTTTATGATACAATGAAGTATACATAATTCAGAAACTAAGGATGACACATGAAATATTATCTTGCCCCCATGGAGGGCCTGACGGACAGCGTCTATCGCACGCTGCACCATGAGTATTTTGGAGGGATCGATCGCTACTATACGCCGTTTTTCTCGCCTACCGAGGTGCACAGGCTGACGCCGCGCGAGCTGCGTGAGCTGGATCCGGCAAACAACCCCGCACCCACCGTGCCGCAGCTGCTTTGCAAGAATGCGGACGATTTTCTTTGGATGGCGGAGCAGATCGCTGCCTTTGGATATACTGAGGTCAATCTCAATCTCGGTTGCCCCTCGGGCACTGTGACCTCAAAGAAGAAGGGAGCGGGCATGCTTGCCGACACCGACGCACTGGACGCGTTTTTGGAGCGCGTGTTTGCTGCTTGCCCCATCGATATCTCAATCAAAACGCGCATTGGATATCAGGACGTGGGGGAGTTGCCCGAGCTGTTGGAGATATTTGGTCGATATCCCATCTGTGAGCTGATCGTGCACCCGCGCACGGGCAAGGAAATGTACCGCGGCGTGCCGCATCTCAATGCCTACGATTCCGTTTGCGCCAACATGGAAATTCCCTTGTGCTATAACGGAAACGTGAGCACACGCGCGGATGCTGCGTATATTGCCGAACGCTTTCCCAAAACAGAGGCCATCATGATCGGCAGAGGGCTTTTGCAGAATCCCGCGCTGCTCTCGGACAAGAAGGTCACGCGCGTGCTGATGCGCGATTTTCACGAGCAGCTGCTGGGGCGTTACCGCGTCGTACTCGGCAGCGATCACGCTGTGGCAGGTCGCATGAAGGAGATCTGGCTTTTGATGAGCAGCATGTTTGAGACCGATAAAAAATACGTCAGAAGATTACAGCAGAGCAGGGATCTGTCCGAGCTGAACGGCGCGGTCATGGCCATGATCTGCGAGCTGCCGCTCAGACGCCCCGAAGAATTTGATCAGAGATCCGATTCGTTATTCTGAAAACAAAAAGAAAGAGTGATTAAGCTATGTTAAAAGCATTGATATTTGATTTGGACGGCACGCTGGCGCACACGCTGCCCGCCATTGCCGAGGGCATGAATCTTGCGCTTGCCGAGCTGGGATATCCGCAGATCGACCAGGCTCGGGTGTATGAATTCATCAATCTCGGTGCGCGGGATTATGCCAAAATGGCTCTCCCGTTGGAGTACCGCGAGGACGATGCGCGCATTGATGCGCTGTACGCCGCCTACAACCGCAATTATGCGAGGGTGTATATGCATACCGATACCACCTACGACGGCATCCCCCAAATGATCGCATACCTGAAAGGGAAGTACCCCATGGCGGTCAACTCCAACAAGCAGGATGAGTTCGTCAAGGCACTTGTGGCGCAGCTGTTTCCGGATGGCACGTTTGTCGCTGCCGAGGGATTTTGCACACATCGCGCTCCCAAGCCCGACCCGGCAGTGCCGCTGCAGCTGGCTGCGCTGATGGGTGTAACTCCCGAGGAATGCGCCTATATCGGAGACAGTGACGTGGACGTCAGAACCGCTATCAACGCGGGCATGCATGCCATTGACGTCTGCTGGGGCTATCGTCCCGAGTCGGTGTTGTACGACATTGGTGCAGAGAAGGTCGCACACACACCCGAAGAATTGATCAAAATGATAGAAAATACCTGACAACCTCGGCAAAGACGGCAGTCCTGAAACAGCTGCCGTTTTTGCTTTGCCAAACTCCCATCATTCTCATGAAAAATTGCACTTTGAAAGGATATATATTTTCGTTGTTTTCACCAAAAGTGAAAAATCGGGAATATATTATTGAAAAAAGTGTAGACTTTTGTCGCTTGATGTGGTATGATAATGTAGTATGGGTCTGTGTGGCCATTTGCGCTCTATGGATACAAGAAATCAGGGAAAGGACGGTGTCGGAATATGATTTACGATCTGCAAAAGGCAAGCTTGTGGAAAAGAATTTCCGCATTCCTTTTTGATGTGATTATTTTTGTCATATTGGCTGTCGGTATCGCTGCCTTGATGTCTGCTGTGCTGGATTACGACCGTCATATGGACTTTATCGAAGAAAGAAAAAATGCGCACGTCACAGCGTGCGAGGATGCATATGAGCAATTACACGGTAAGCGCTGCGAGCTGGATCTGAGCGTTGCTTACGAGGAGATGTCCGAGGATCAAAAAGAAATCTACGACATGGTGGACAAGGCGCTTGCTGAGGATGACGATCTGGCCATTACCTACGTGCTGCTTCTCAACTTTACGTTGATCATGCTGGTGGTTTCGGTTATCGTGTCGTATGCGATTCTGGAGTTTGCCGTGCCCATGTTCTTCAAAAACGGTCAGACGCTTGGAAAGAAGATGTTCGGCATCGGTGTCATGCGTACCAATTCGGTCAGAGCGACCCCCTTGGCACTCTTTATTCGCGTATTGTTTGGAAAATGCACCATCGAGACGCTGCTGCCGCTCTTCCTTGTGGTGATGATGTTCTTTGGTATCATCGGCATCGTAGGACCTATCGTGATCCTCGGTCTTTTGGTGCTTGAGATCATTTGTGTGTGCGCGACTCGTACCAATTCTGCCATCCACGACCTGATCTCGGATACCGTGGTGGTCGATATGTCTACACAGATGATTTTTGAGAGCGAGCAGGCACTCATTGATTACAAAAAGAAAATTCACGAGCAGGAAGTTGCAAATTCTCACTATTGATTTGGTTTTACAATAATTTGTCTATCAATAATAGTAAATAATCACAAATGGAGGTTAGTTGAAATGAAAGTTGAATTACGAAATCTAACGAAGATCTTCCCCAGCCGCAATAAAAAGGCAGGGGGCGAGGTGGTCGCCGTCAACGACTTTACCTTTGCCATTCCCGATGGGAAGCTCGTTGGACTTCTCGGCCCTTCCGGTTGCGGTAAGAGTACCACTCTTTACATGATCAGCGGCCTGCAGAAGCCCTCCGCGGGACAGATCTTCTTTGGAGACGAGGATGTAACTACACTTTCTCCCGAAAACCGCGGCGTTGGTCTGGTTTTCCAGAACTATGCGCTGTACCCCCACATGACTGTCAAGCAGAACATCATGTTCCCATTGCAGAACCTCAAGGGCAAGGACAAGATGAGCAAGGAAGCAATGCTGGAGCGTGCTTACCAGGCTGCAAAGCTTGTGCAGATCGAGGATCTGATGGACCGTAAGCCCAGTGAAATGTCGGGCGGTCAGCAGCAGAGAGTTGCGATCGCA
>JAFQUG010000363.1 GCA_017408625.1 Clostridia bacterium
CGGCGGAACTGCACGGTCTTGCCGCCGCCCTGAGGGATCTGATGCTTCTGCGCAAACATATCGTGAACCAGCGCGGGCTCAGCGTTGTCGATCAGATAATCGGAATAGTAGGTCTTCATCTCTTCGGAAAGACCCATGCCTGCGGTATATGCAACAGTCGTGCCCGCAGCGGCATTGACGGTACCCTCGGTACCCATCACGTTCGTACTTGCAGCAAAGCGCTGCAGATCAAAAATTCTTTCTCTCATAATAGTTCCTTTCTAAAATGTAATGTGTTCCCCCTTTGCAGCACGCTCGGCAAGCACGGCTCGCTGAGCGCGCGTCAGATGGGTGGCTCGCCCTGCCCTGCTTGCCAACGCTCCGTCAAGTCCGTTTTCATGCGGTCTTGCCCGGCGAAGCTGAACGGCTCCCAGCAGCTGCGAGGCGATGTTTTCTGCCGCTTGTCTTGCGGCATTCTCCTTTAAGCTATCCAGATGGAACAGCTCGTAAAGGCTGGTCAGCGAGATCTCGGGACGGGCGGAAAAGCCCTCCAGAAGACGTGCAAAGGCAGGCTCTGCAGCTTCACTCTCAAGGTCAAATTCCGGATATTTTTCCTTGACGGCGGCAGCCTCCTTCTGCCAATCACGTGCAGCAGGCGTCAGCAGCTCTGCCAGTCGCTCGGGCAGCTGCCCGGGACTTTCCAGCCCCATCATCTCGGCAGCACTTTGCAGGATTCTGCTGCTTTCCCGCTCCGATTTGAGTCTCTTTCTGACAATGTCGGAGATCTGCTTGGTATACAACGCATGAAATTTCGGGGAGTTGATCAGCTCCTCCCATTCCCTGCGCGTATCCGTGCGGCCCTCGGCGTCAGAGCCATTTTGAATTTCTTCGCCCGCTTGACCACTCTCCTTTGGTACCACGATCCCGTCGTCGGCCATGGAATTTACGTTTTGTTCGACCGTTTGCATCATACTTGTCCTTTCTTGCAGCTCTGTTGCAGCCGCATGCGTCTTATATATAAGAATTCCTCATAATCACGTGTTGGGGGTATTTGTCCGCGATGGCAGCAAGGCCGCATGCAGCCATATCAAAAGCCGCGTTACGCTCGGACAGACTGATCAGTGCATACCCATCCGCAAGGTCAGCCTCGGCACAGCATTCGGTGTCGTATTCCTCAAGATAAGCTGCCAAGGACTCTACCAGCGCAGACACAGCGGCGCATACGATATCGTCGCCCGTGGCATAATTTGCATGGCCGATCACCTCCAGACAATACCCTTCATTGCATTGGTAAGCGTTTGCCTCGATCATGCTGCACCTCCGCCATCTCTGATCAGCTGCTTGATCTTGCCGATCCCGTCAAAGTCCATCATCTCCAACATGATCAGCGTCTGCTCCCGCTGCTCGGGACGAAACGCTCCCTTTTCGTAAAGCGACATGGCAAACTCGTTGGCTGCCTCCTGCGAGAGAGGATTTGCCACACGCGCCTTGACCTTGATATCAAAAACAGGCTTTTTCATATACTCCGCCCCATCTTGGCTGTACACCGTACTCTCCAGTATTCCGCGGTTGGCATACTTGAGGTACTCGTGACCGTTTTCATGCGTGATGCGGAAGGTGCGCTCACGATCATAAAACTGTCGGATCAGCTCGATGATCAGCTGCACGATGCCGATATACGCACGGTTGGATGCAGCAATAACATCGCGGGCGTTCTTGTTGCCCGCCTCCTGCAGTGCCTTGATGGCCGTGGCTGCGGTAATACCGCCCGAAAGCGAGCCCTGCGAGACGTCACGGTTGCCTGTGGTCTCCTTGAGCTCATCGATCTTGAGCTTTTTGAGCGTCAGAAGGCCCTGGTCAAACGTACCGATACGGATCTGCTGCAGCTTTTCCTCTTCAATGTCGCCCTCAACCTCCACGATGCGCTGATCAAGATCCATAAAGTCCTCTTGGTTGACACCCAGACTCTTTTTGGCCCAAAAGCGCACCTTGCTTGCCCAGTCGGCATATTCCATAAAGTTGGCATCCAGGCGGTCAATGTAGATCTGCGGCTGCTTTGCCACGGCAATCATACCAAAGCCGTAGCACGTGCCCTCCTCGGGATACATCACGTCCAGCACCACGGGATACGTGCCGTGATCGTACCAGCCTCTTTCCCGATAAACAGGATCATTTTCGGATGCGTACAGCACAACGCCGTCCGCAAACTTGCAATAATGCAGCACGTCCTTGCTGCCAACGCGCTTTTTGTAATACCAGTCCACGACCAGCGTTTTGCCGTCCTCGCTGCCAAAGAAAATGCCTTCCGGGTCACCGGCGCGCATGTTGCGCTCAAGGAATGCGGGATAGGTCTGCTCCAGCTGCTCGGTATCCATTTCTGCAAGCAAAAACAAATGCTTGCTGTCCTGAATGCTTCTGATACCGGGCTCCCAAAACAGATTCTGAATATCAATGCGGCACACGTCGATATCGCCAAAGCCGTTTTCCAAGGCGTTGTTCCAGAAAACGCCGTACGCACTGACGCCGTGCTTGAGCTTGTACCACATGTTATCCGAGTACACCGCGTCAAAGTCACAGCGGTCCAGAATAACCGGAACGATCTGCGAGAGTGCATTCGCCTCGCCCTCGTCGCCGGGCTCTCTGGGCAAGCAGATGCAGGTGGGCATATTGTCCATCATATCCGCGTGTCGGTTGGCAATGCTGTTGAACATCCAGGCTGAGCAACCGAGATCGCGCACTGCGGCGGGGGCCCCGCTGCCGTATCTGCCCTGCCAGTACGTCTCGTCACTCTGAATTCTCGAATCCAAGGGACGCTTGGCGGCACGCCAGTCGCGCAAGATCCTTGCAGCCTTGGCGATCTCCTGTGTTCCAATGGCGGGACGCTCTTGCTCCTTTTTTTTGAAAATGTCTTTTATGGTCATATTTTCTCCTTATGTTTATTTGAGTGGGTCGTACACGTACGGCACCACGTTTTTTGCTTTGCTTGCCTTAACGATCGGGTGCGCCATGGCCACGTAGCGGCATTCGTCGTAGATGTGATCCTCACCGTCGGTATTGATATCCTCCACGTCGGCCGAATCGTATACCAGCTCGGGAAATGTACGGATAAAGTGCGTGCAGGTGGAAAACACGTAAAACATGGGAATGCCTTTCTCGTCAAAAGCAAGCCGCGCATGCATCTGCGCCTTGCCCGCAATGCGGGAGTTGTCCGCCTTATCCCAATAAACGCCCTCGCGTTCCATCAGCTCCGCAATGCTCTCGCCGCCGTTCTTTTGTCTGTTAGCGGGGTCTGCCACGCCGACAATATATCTGCCGCGCAGATTGGGGTCGTCCGTCTCAATCTCGCGAATGCGCCGCGCCAGCTGTGAAGCACTCCAGCGCACCCCTTCATTGGGTGTGCCGCTGCAGCCGTACAGCTCGCGGATACGGTACATGCGCCCGTCCCCGTCAAATGCATACCATCCCACCGAAAAGGGTCTGGTATACCCCCAGTCAAAGCCGCGAAACACCTTCCACGACGCGGGGATCGCGAACGGCTCTATGACGTGCGTGCCCACGTGATCCGCATAATGCTCGGGATCGTTGCGCCACTCGGTAAACACCTGCCCCGCAAAGCAATCCCAGTCGCCGTACAGCAGCGCGCGCCGCTCCTTTTCGGGCAGGGCGGCAAGGCGCGTCAAGTATCCGGGATCGTTGGCAAGCAGGATCTTGTTATCAAACACGGTGGACGGCACGAAAATGCGCGACCGCCACCGCACCTGCTCCTCTCCGCTCGGCAAGCGGATGCTGTGCTTTTCCCAAATGGTGGTCATGGGCTTGGCGGGCGTGATAAACCGCGCCTTGACCCAGCCATGCCCGATGCCGCCCGGATTTGCCTGTGCACGCATATAGCAGCGCGTACCGGGTCCATTGGGACGGTTGCGCGAGAACAGATAGGAATATTCATCCCAGGTAAACTGCGTCAGCTCGTCAAAGTCAATAAAGTCGTACCGCTTTCCCTGGTAGTTGAGTCTGTCGTCGGTATGCTGCAGCGATCCAAAGTAGATCTTTGCACCCGACGGAAATACCCAAACATGCTTGGAATCGCTGTAGCGTGCGCTCGGATAGGCTGCGCGGAACAGCTCGGCTGACCGATCGGTCAGCTCCGAGAGCTGGGGGTAAGTCTTGCGCAGGATCAGGCCTCTGTAATATGGGATATGTACCTGCCGCAAGGATTCTGCCAGGGCGCAATCGGATTTTCCTCCACCTGCCGCACCGCCGTATAAGGCCTCATCCTCAAATCTTGCCATAAAAGCAGCCTGGCGCGGTTGCGGCGTCCATACTACGCGCTCACTCATCTCTCTTTGGCGGCTCGTCCGCCTGCATCACGGGCGGCAGCTCGATCACGCCGCCACTTTCCTGCAAAGCATCGGTCTTGTCCTCTACCCAGTCCTCGGGGCATCGGTTTTGCAGCCAGAAGATCTCGGCGCGCGTATCTGCAGGCACGTGCGTCTCGTCAATCCCGGTCTGCAGCTCCTCGTATTCCAGCACCTTCTTGCCCGATTCGGGATCAAATTCGGTGTGCTTGAGCTTGTAGGTCTTTTTGAGCGGCGTGGTGTATCCCACCGCTTTGCGGTGTAAGGCCTCCATAACCGCATAGTCCGCATTCTCCTTGCCAAAAGCCAGGGCTGACGCAATCTCGGGATACTGCTTTTGCCAATTTCGCAAGGTGGACGGCGAAATACCCATGCAGGCTGCGATCTGCTCTTGGTTTTTGCCCATGCAAGCCATGCCTCGGATCAGCGTCAGACTCTCAGGCGTCAGCCACTTGGCTACTCTGCGCGTCATGTTCCTCTCCCCGATATTTGAGTACAATGCGAAAATCCTCGCCCGCGTCCTCGGCCTCCACGGCATACGTGCCGCATACGCGTCGGATCTCCTGCTTGGAAACGGTCAGTACACGTTCCTTGTCCACGCGCTCACCGCATCTTCCCAACAGGTAAGCAATATAGGCGGCATAGATCTTGCCTGCTTGCTCCTCTGCAGCTACCAGCTCCTCAAGAGCCTTGATCCGGCGGTCTCTCCACGCAATCATATAGGCCAGCTTGCCTTCATCCTGCAATTTTTGTTCTTTTTGGTTCTGCACAACTGTATTTCCTTTCATAAAACTGATCCATGGTCTGCTTGATCACGCACTTCTCGTATCCATCCGGGTGCGCACAAAATTTGTAAACGATATCTCTGCGTGCCTGCTTGTCCGGAAAACGGAAGCGTGCGCATTCGCAATAGGTGTAACCGTCACCCTTCTCTCTTTGAAAATAGGGGCAAGTCCCCGCAATCGGCATAAAATCTCCTCCTTTGCACGTATAGGTTGCTTAACTTCTTGCTTCAAAATAAAAACCGACGCCAAGTCATCGGTCAGCCGAGTGGTTTACTTTGCTTAACTGCCATGAGTATATCACACGTAATTACAAAAGTCAACCCCCAATAAATAAATATTCCTTAACTATTTTCTCAAAATCACTTGACATTTGCTAAACTCTCATTTATAATGAAAGTACAACATGAAAAGGAGTCTCTCATATGGAGCTTATCAATCCCTTTACCGACCGACTTCGCACCGCCATGGACGCGCGCGGCATGCGCGCCGTCGAGCTTGCACGCATAACCGGCCTTTCCAAGGCAAGGATCAGCCAATATACCAACGGTATCTACGTCCCCAAGGCCGACGCCATGCATAAGCTGGCGCGCGCTTTGGACGTTTCCGACTTGTGGCTGGAGGGCTACGACGTGCCCATGGAGCGCACGTCCTCTGCCATTCCAAATTATCCCGATATCTTCCCCATCGAACGCCGCCGCATCCCCGTGCTGGGCGAGATCGCTTGCGGCAATCCCATCTTAACCGACGAGGAGCACGACAGCTTTGTCATGTCGGGCACCAATCTGGATGCTGACTTTTGCCTGCGCGCCAAGGGTGACAGCATGATCGGTGCACGCATCCAGGACGGTGACATCGTATTTATCAAAAAAAGCGACATGGTGGCAAACGGAGAGATCGCGGCCGTGGTCATTGAGGACGAGGCCACACTCAAGCGCGTGTACTACTACCCCGAGAAATCCAAGCTGATCCTGACCCCCGAAAATCCCAAGTACGAACCGCTGGTCTTTATGGGACCTGAGCTGGACGAGATCCATATCCTTGGCAAAGCGGTGGCGTTTCAGTCGGAAATCAAATAAGCAAAAATTCACATATAAAGCGGGCGACCGCTGGTCGCCCCTACAAATCACCATCAAATGATTGGTAACACCGTAAGGGCGAACTGTGTTCGCCCGCTTTTACATTTGCTTTCGTATTTTCTCCAAAGCTCCCTTTTCAAGACGCGACACCTGCGCCTGTGAGATGCCGATTTCCTCAGCGATCTCCATCTGGGTCTTATTTTTATAAAAACGCATGGCAATGATGTTGCGCTCGCGCTCCGAAAGCGTGCGCATGGCCTCCTTGAGCGCGATATTTTCCAGCCATGCGTCGTCTCCCGAGGAACGGTCGCTGAGCTGGTCGATCACGTACAAGGTGTCGCCGTTTTCATTGTAGACAGGCTCGTAAAGCGAGATCGGCTCCACCACGGCCTCCATGGCACGCAGCACCGCCTCCTTTTTCTCGCCGATCTTGTCCGCAATCTCCTGCGCGCTGGGCTCGCGCTGATGCTCGCGCAGCAGCTCTTCCCTTGCCTGCAGCGATCTGTACGCAAGATCTCTGATCGAACGGCTGATGCGGATGGTGTTGTTGTCACGCAGATAGCGGCGGATCTCTCCTATGATCATGGGCACGGCGTAGGTGGAAAACTTGACGTCCAGCTCAATGTTGAAGTTGTCCACCGCCTTGACAAGTCCAATGCAGCCCACCTGAAACAGGTCGTCCATATTCTCCTTGCGCCCCGCAAACCGCTGAATGATGGACAGCACCAAGCGCAGATTGCCGTAGATCAGCTCCTGTCGCGCCGCCGCATCACCCGCCTTGGTGCGCCGCAAAAGATCGGTCTTTTGCTCGTCGGTCAAAACCGCTAACTTAGAGGTGTTGACCCCGCATATTTCCACTTTGTTATAATACATAAAAACTCCCCTTGACGCATATTCCGTCAAAGGGAGTTTTGCCCTTTCGGGCGTAGTGTATGCAAAATTCAGCCAAGGGGATTTTTTCCTGCACCCTATGTCAGCTCCACTCCATGCGCAGCATAAGCGCAGGCACGGACTGATCCTTACTGCCAAACACCCGATCGGCAAAATCCTTGGTAATCGTGACGGTGTTCCCCTGTACGCCCTCTGTCAGTTCAAAGGCGCGATCGGAAATCAGACCTTGCACGTACACCCTTGAGGGCACGCGCGGCAGATGCAGGATCACGTCACAGCCAACGCCCAG
Source organism: Clostridia bacterium (assembly GCA_017408625.1). The sequence continues at coordinate 7,376 of JAFQUG010000363.1, forward strand.
CACGCCGATCGTGTCCACATCTTCATCAATCCTGCAATGCACGGTTGCATCCGGATAAGCGCAAATGCCCCGGATCGTTCTCTGCTGCACGCTGACACTGTAAGCACCGTTCGGATGCACCGACGCGACCACATACGGCTTTTCCTTGCCCTCGACCCATATAGAGTCAAGCGGCAGATTGCGCGTGATCACGGCAGGTGCGCCTTGGCGCACCGCTTTCCCCCACACGCTGCCGTACCAGGTCGAGCCGGGCGCAAAATACTGCTCGTCAAACAAGATCTCCTCGCTGCACACGGTGGAAGTGCCCACAAAGGGCGGTGCAATACGCTGCCAGCGCAACGTGGCAGTGACCTCGTCCAAGCGGTAGGCAAAGTCATCCCCCACCTCTTGCATGTTTTCGGTATCATAGTGGCTGCGCATCACCCCCAAAGAGCACCCTAACGCAGCATTGATATAGCATTCGTCCTCTCCGTTGATCAAACCCTTGGCAAGCGGAAGCAGCACCGACAAGCGATCCAATGTGGTAGGCACAGACAAGGCACTGATTACGTCGTAGCTGCGAAGCACCTGTGAAAAGCCAACCTCATCCTTGGCAAGCGCACATACCTTGCC
>JAFQUG010000364.1 GCA_017408625.1 Clostridia bacterium
CTCATCCGCTACGTAGATCAAAGTAAAGGTCGAGCCGTCGGTCGCGTTATCGATCAATTTGCCTATCTCTCTCTTGCCCGCCTCAAAGCGGGTCACGTCGGATTCATGCTGCATTTGCATGCTGCCCGTGCCGTCCAGGATAAAGCAATAATCCTGCGCCGCACCGGGCACGGTCAGGATCGGATGCGCAATGGTCAAGGAAATGGCCAGCACCGCAAGAATCTGTAAGATCAGACTGATCAGACCCGTCAGGCGCGAGAAGGGATTCTTCTTTTTCAAGAACCGCTCACTCAGCTTCCACAGATACGTGGAGGAAACGGTCTGCTCGGTATATTTGCTCTTGATGATATAAATGATGATGAGCACGGGAATGCCCAAAAGCCCTAAAAGGCCCAAAGGATACAAGAAGGTCATTTGATCACCTCCATATCGGTCAGGTGCTCAAAGAATATCTCGCCCATGCTTGCCGTGGCGTCGACCAGGAGATACGACGCACCGCGCGAGCGGCAGAATTGCTCTATCCTGCCCGTGGCATAAGCCAATGCCTGCTTATAGGCTGCGGCAATGTCGCGGTCGATATTACGACGCCAGGTATTGTGCACGTCCTCGGAATCAAACAGATGCATCTTGCCACGCAGCTGCGGATTGAGCTCCTCGCGGGAAAGCACCTGCAGACAGAGCACGTCGCGCTTGTGATCCACCATATATCCGATGGCGTCCTCGTAATCGTGATCGGTCAGAAAATCCGAGATCAGGACAGACATGCCATCGCCGCGTCCCACGCCTGTGGGCATAATGGCCCGACTGATATAGCTGTCACCCGAAAACTCCAGGTCATTGAGTGCACCGATCATGGAAAGATACGACTGCTTGCCCACCATACCGGACACCAGCGGGATCACCTCTTGATCCCGAATGGCATAGATGGACACCTTATCCATCTCGCAAACCGAAAGATAGGCAAAGGCAGCGGCCAGGCGCAACGCCTGCTCGGCCTTCTGCCCTGCTCCGTAATCCATAGAGCGGCTGGCATCGATATAGATGCGGGTGTGCATTTGCCTCTCGTCGAGGTACAGCTTGGTATACAGCTTTTCAAAGCGGGCGTAGGCATTCCAGTCGATCTTGGTAATATCGTCGCCGGGTACGTAATCGCGCAGATCGGCAAACTCGCAGGATGAGCCGTAGCTCTTGCTCTGCCGATTTCCGCCAAACATACCCGCAACGTTGTTTTTCAGCAGCGATTGCAACAGCTCCAGCTGACTCAAAAACGCTTCGTTGACTGTAAATCTACTCATAAAAATCTCTTATTTCTTCAGCTTTTTATTCTCTTTGATCAGCATACCGATCACGTCATCCACCGAAAGCTTATCATTAACAGCGGTATAATTGATCTTGATTCTGTGACGCAGAACGGGACATGCCAGCGCATCAATATCCTCGTAGGAAACGTGATAGTTGCCGCCCAGCAGCGCGCGCACCTTTGCACAGGTGATCAATGCCTGTGCGGCACGGGGAGACGCACCGTACTTGATGTACTTCTTAGCAGTTTCCGAGGGCTTTTCCAGCTCGGGGTGCGTACCGGATACCAGCGCAACAGCATAGGCCATGACCTCGTCGATCACAGGCACGGTGGCTGCCAGCTCACGCATTTCCAGGATGGTGGCGCCGTCCAC
>JAFQUG010000365.1 GCA_017408625.1 Clostridia bacterium
CCTGCGGCACGGTGGCGAGCGTATGCCGATAGGCTTCAAGGCTCACCGCGCTTTTACACATCATCTCGCCGTACATTCTCATTTTGTCGCTCAGCTGCGGCGCAGGTTCAATCTCCAGCACGGCATTCGCTGCAACAATACCGCTAACCACCTGCGCAAATTCGCAAAACAGCGGCTCATCTGCGCAAAAGCGGTTGGTCTCGTCCGCAAAATACGCAACGTATCTCGGCTGCACCAAAACGCTGTACCACGGCCATTTGCCCTGCTCGTGGCAGTTTTTATACTGCTGCATGGCTGCTCCTTTCTTTTTAGGGACGAAAATCCTCCCGCGGTTTGCGGGAGGATTTCTGTTTGCTCCAATCTTGTATCAGCTGCTGCGCTCTTTGATCTCGCCCGCTTCGTAGGCGGCGAGCAGCTGCTTCAGGTCGTCGATCTTGCGCTGCAGCACGGCGCCGTCGTCCATGTCGCGCACCTTGATCTTGCTGCTGGCGCTCTCGCTTACCACCGTCTCCGACAAAATGTCCACGTTGCCGTCGATGGCGTCCTCCACGCTGGTGAAGGGCTGGTTTGCGGAGATGCGGATGCCGTCGGCATTGTAGATGAGGGTGTAGCCCGCAATGCCGGTGGTGGGCTGATAGGCGCAGCAGAAGCCGCCGTCGATCACAATGAGCTTACCGCCCGCTTTCAGCGGCTGCTCGCCCTTGCTCTGCTTTACGGGCACATGGCCGTTGATGATGTGGCTGTCCTCTCCCAGCGAAAACTCCGCAAGGATGCGGCGCATCACGTCTTCACTGTCCCAAAAGCTGTAGTAGGCGTTTTTGGGCTCCTCCCACGCAGTCCTGTCCTCCACAAAGAGGCGCTCAAAGGTGGTGATCTTTTTGCGGCCGTTGAGGGGGCTGTCCTTGCCGCACCACAAAAACCACAGAAAATCCTTGCCCTTTTGCCGCTTTTCGCTGCCGTCTGCCGCAAAGAAGCCCTGACGGGCTACCTTTTCGCAGTATTCCATCAGCGCCTTGCCGCTGCGGTTGCCGAAGGCGGGAAACTGCATGAAACTGCCGTCTTCGTTCATGGGCACGCAGCCGTGGAACAGCAGATTTTTATTGAAAACGGTGAAGATGCCGCCCTTTTCATACAGGAAACGGACATGGCGCTGCAGCTTTTCGCTGCGCATAAAGGCGTTTTTCAGGTAGCGCATCACGTCCCGCTCGGCGGGGGTGAGCGCGTAGGGGTCGGCGGGGTCCACGGTGGGCAGGTCGCAGTCGCGCATGGGGTATACCCTGTCACCCACGGTGACGGTGCCCGCGCCGAAATCGATCTTGTCCAGCAGCAGCCGCGCCTCCATGCCGAAATCGGGGTTGCGGCGGATGGTCTGCCCCTCCAGCTTAAACTGAATGATGCCGATGGCCTTGTGCATGCGCGCAACAAGGCGGTCGTCGTCCTGGCTGAAGCTGCCGTCTCCCGTGCCCTTGGGCATATAGATGCTGATATCGCTGTCTTTGTAAACTTCGTTTGCAAACAGCGCAAGCGGCCGCAGCGAAATGCCGTAGCCTATTTCAATTACATCCAGATTTTTATAGGTGATGGAGTTGTTGAGCACGGTGGCGATGCAGGTGCGGCTGCCCGCGGCAGCGCCCATCCAAAGCGCATCGTGGTTGCCCCACTGTATATCAAAGGAGTGGAAGCGCGCGAGCTCATCTATGATGACATCACAGCCGTTTCCGCGGTCGTATATATCTCCTACGATATGCAGATGATCCACGGCAAGATGATGGATGAGTCTTGCCAGCTCGGTGATAAAACGGTCGGCGTTGCCAAGCTCAATGATGCTGGTCACGATCTCCGAATAATAGTTGGCCTTGTCGATGCTGTGCTCGGGCATATTGATCAGCTCATCCATGATGTAGCGATAATCGTCGGGCATCGCCTTTCTGACCTTGGAACGGGTGTACTTTGCCGATACGAGCTTCGCCACCTCGATCAGATCGTAGATCGTCTGTCGGTACCACTGCCGCGTGTGGGCCTGCTTGCTGTCACCCTGCAAGACCCGCTCGGGGTAGTAGATGAGCGCCGCGAACCTGTTTTTCTCGGGCTCCGACATTCGGTCCCCAAAGGCAAGATCGATCTTGGTTCGGATCACACCCGAGGCGTTTCGCAAAATGTGGAGAAAGGTCTCGGATTCCCCGTGGATATCACTCAAAAAGTGCTCGGTTCCTTTGGGCAGGTTCAGTATTGCCTTCAGGTTTATCAGCTCACTGATGACGGACTGCGCCGTCGGAAACTGCTTTGCAAGTATTCTGTTGATTCCCGAATGATTCAAAATTTTACCTCTCTTTCTTATCGCGCAGCTTTGCGAAATAAGACAAAGCACAAAATCGGCTTCACTCCAAAGGGCCCGTAAAGCAAAGGGCGTGCTTGCCAGAAGCCCCTTCTTTTTTATCATAACGGTATTATTATATCACAAAATTTTGATGTTGTAAAGCATTTTTATTGTAATAACAACCAAAATCTCCGATTGACACAAAAAATATTTGTTTATTTCGTATAAATTTACGATTGTATTTGAGTGAAAAATATGGTATACTATGAGTGAAGAAAAAAGGAGGTACCCGCCAATGAAGCACTGAATCCCGACTTTGAAGAAGGTCAAGGCAACCGACCCCGTTCGTATCAAAAATATGGTGGAGGTAGGGTTTTATATAGATAGCGCATCCAATCGGGTCGCTTGCAAAGCCCCTTCGAAAAAGTCAAAATTCGCCTTTTGCCAAGGAGCATCCCAAAACCAAACGGTGTTCTTGTTAAAGAACTTGTCAAAAATGAAATGTGTTGCAGTGCGATGTGCACGGTACAAAAGGCAGACGAAAGAAAGTGAGGATCACAAAAGATGTTAGATATCAAGAGCGAACAGAAATGACCCTTGATCTCGGAGCTACGCCGCGATCAAGGGTCATTTCTTTTTGTGCTTGCTTCTCCCGTCCCCGCGTGTCATATGCCTTCATATACAAAAAGGGTGGCAAACGGTGCAAAAGATACACCGTTCTCGCCCTTCTTTATTTTTTCGCCGAAATTCGCGAACCTTTTGTGTGTTTTTTCATACTATGATAGCGAGGGAGAGAAACCAACCTTCTCCCAAGGCTTTGAAGGAGGAAATGCTATGAACAACTGTTTTGGTAACCTGCTTGGTGACAACAACAACAGCTGCTGCTGGATCATCATCATCGCCCTGATCGTCCTGTGCTGCTGCTGCAATAACTAAGCCATAGCAAAAGGAACGGCGGTGCCGCGGCACCGCCCTTTCTTTTTTTCAACAGCAGCCTTTCCCGATCCAAAAACCGCTTCTTGACGAGACAATTTTCGTGCGCTCCTTAACAAAATGAAGGTTTTTCGTGCAAAGCCTCAAAAAAACGAAAAAGGGGTTGTGCAAAAGCAAAAAATTCGGTATAATAAATCTAACACCGTCTATCTTTCAAAAAAAGAGGTACTTATGGCATCCGAGAGACAAACCCACATTCGCAACTTCTCGATCATCGCACACATCGACCACGGCAAGTCCAC